>NZ_JHUS01000002.1:0-170000 GCF_000691465.1 Geobacillus sp. CAMR5420 | reverse complement strand
TATGTCCGCAAATCGTGCAATAATGAATATGCCGCTTGACATCAACGAGCGCTTTGGCAAACTCAAGCACGGTGTCTTCTTTCATCGCCAGCACATGAAATGCAAGGCGGGCAGCCGTTTTCGGGCCGATGCCGGGCAGTTTCATAAAACTGTCAATCAACTTCGATAGCGGTTCTGGATAATGCATACGCCCCCCCTAGAACAACCCTGGAATGTTAAGTCCTTTCGTAAACTGCCCCATCATTTCATTAGCCAACTCATCCGCTTTTTTCAACGCATCGTTTGTCGCTGCCAAAATCAAATCTTGCAGCATTTCAATATCGTCTGGGTCGACGACTTCCTCTTTAATTTTTACTTCCAAAATTTGTTTATGACCGTTAGCGACAACGGTCACCATGCCTCCGCCCGCCGTGCCTTCCACCGTTTTTTCCGCCAACTCTTCCTGCGCTTTTTGCATTTCTTTTTGCATTTTTTGCATTTGTTTTAACATTTTTTGCATATTGCCCATTCCGCCACGCATCATCTTGGCATCCTCCTTTAAACGGTTTATTCTTTAATTTCGATCAGCTCTTCGCCAAACAGCCGCTTCGCTTCGGCGATTAACGGATCTTCTTCGCTTTTTTCCACCATGGCGTCCTTATTGCGGATGAACTCTTCTCTTATTTTTCCCCATTCTCCCTCCGGAATGGCTACCATTTCAAAGCGGCGGTTTGTCAGCTCAAACAAAATCGCTTCGACGTTTTCTTTGACCGAACTTGTGGGATCGGTCGCCATTTTGCAGTGGATTTCGTATTTGAATTTTAATACAAACGCTGAGGCGCTCGCTGCAACCGGCTCGCTCTCTTGCAGCAAGGCAGCGTGCGACACTTTATGCTGCCGTTTCAACGTGTCGAGCACATCCGCCCAGCATCCTTTCACCAAAGCTAAATCTTCATGCGTCGCCTGTTTCAACAGCTCGTAAATGCGGCCAACCGGGGCTTTATATCCCCCCGTTTTCATCGGTTTGGACAGTTTTTTCACCGGCGCGGCGGTCGACGGAGGGGCAGGCGGTTGTTCCTTCAGGCGCCGCAATTCCGCCTCCAGCGTTTCAATCCGCTTTATCAACGGTTCCAACTCGGAAGCCGACAGCGACGGGGCGGCGGCTGATGGATGGCAAAGTTTCACAAGCGCCACTTCCAACAGAAGGCGCGGGTGGTTTGTCCACTTCATCTCTTGCTGGCTTTTGTTCAGCAACTCGATGGCCTCGTATAAATTGGAAACCGGAATCATTTCCGACAGTGAAGTGAACGCTTCGTCAACGACAGCAATTTGAATCGCTCCCTCCACATAGGGAGCGGTTTTGTACAGCAATAAATCGCGATAGTACAAAATCAAGTCTTCAACCAAACGATGCGGATCTTTCCCTTGCGCCATCATCGTTTCCAACTGCTGAAGAACCGCCGCTGTATCTTTGCGGTGGATGGCTTCGATGAAGCTCGATAAGGCGGCAAATGATGCAGCCCCGGTCATCGCCAGCACGTCGTCGAGCCGAAGTTTCCCGTCGCTGAACGAAATGGCTTGATCAAGCAAGCTGAGCGCATCGCGCATCCCCCCGTCTGCAGCACGGGCGATGGCGGACAATGCCTCATCGGACGCCTCGACACCTTGGGCGCTTGCGACATACTTTAGCCGTGAAACGATCGCCGGAAGCGGGATGCGGCGAAAATCGAACCGTTGGCAGCGGGAAATGATCGTCGTCGGAATTTTGTGCGGCTCGGTCGTGGCCAAAATGAAAATGACGTGTTTCGGCGGCTCCTCCAACGTTTTCAACAGCGCGTTAAACGCACCGATCGACAGCATATGCACCTCGTCAATGATATACACTTTGTAGCGGGCCGACGTCGGCGCAAATTTCACCTTCTCACGGATATCACGAATTTCATCGACGCGGTTGTTGGAAGCAGCGTCAATTTCCAGCACATCGGGAACCGTTCCATTCGTAATGCCGAGGCAAGCTGGACACTCATTGCATGGCTCCGCCGCTGGCGCCTGTTCACAGTTGACCGCCTTGGCGAAAATTTTCGCTGCGCTCGTTTTTCCTGTACCGCGCGGGCCGGAAAATAAGTAAGCGTGCGATATTTTATGTTGAAGCAGGGCGCTTTGCAACGTCTTGGTCACGTGTTCTTGGCCGACCATGTCCGCAAAGCGCTGCGGCCGAAACACGCGATATAACGCTTGGTATGCCACGGAAAACGGCCCTCCTCTTTCTCTTGTCCTATCTATTATATAACTTCCTATTGCAATTTGAAATAACAAAAAACCCACTCGCCATGAGTGGGTTTTGTTCCCTATCGCTATGTAAGGCCGTGCACCTTCTGTCGATTAGCTGCCCCGAGCGTTGCTCAAGCAGTTAGCTCAGCCCAGGCGTCCCCGCGGCACATGGGAGCATCCGCTTACTGCTGCTTCCTTCCGGACCTGACAGGGTTCACGGAATCCCATTGCGCGGGACCCAGACGTCAACACCACTTGCTTGAGACAGGCCTCGCAACAGACTAACCTCGAGAAGGAATTCAGCCTCGCTAGAGCGGATTGCGAGTACAGGGCACCGCTACCTCCCCGCTTAGCACGGCACTATCAGTATAGCTCGTTAGCGGAAAAAATGCAATGTCAATCGACGGAATTTTCGTTGGCACTCCCGCCAACATTTCTCTTTTGTTCGCGCAATCGTCGAAAAAATTGGCTCAACAGCGAACCGCACTCGTCAGCAAGCACCCCGCTTACCACCTTAACCTGATGGTTAAATCGGCTTTCCTGCAATAAGTTCATCAATGTCCCAGCGCACCCTCCCTTTGGGTCAAACGCGCCAAATACAACCCGTTCGATGCGGGAAAGAACAATGGCGCCTGCGCACATGGCGCACGGCTCAAGCGTTACGTACAACGTCGCCCGCTCAAGCCGCCATGAACCGGTTGCCCGGCATGCTTCATCGATTGCCAAAATTTCTGCATGAGCGATGGCGCGTTGTTCGGTTTCCCGCAAATTATGAGCGCGGGCGATGACGCGGCCGTCTTGAACGATGACAGCGCCGATCGGCACTTCGCCGATCTGCTCCGCTTTTTTTGCTTCTTCCATTGCCAATCGCATGTAGTACTCGTCGGTGTTCATCGTATACCCCTTCACACAAACGGTCATTTCTCCTTTCTTTTCATCATAGAATATGGAGAATAAAGACGCAACTAGGAGGTCAAGTATGCAAATCCACGTAGTGCAGAGTGGACAAACGTTAAGTGGAATTGCTGAGGCATACGGGACCACGGCGGAAGACATTGTCCGGGCCAACAAGCTTCCAAACCCTGATAAACTCGTTGTCGGTCAGGCGCTCGTGATCCCGATCGTCGGTCGTTTTTACTGGGTGCAGCGCGGCGACACGTTATGGTCGATTGCACGCCGATTTTCGATTCCGATGCAGCGGCTTGCCGAAGTGAATCGCCTCTCCTTAAACGCTCCGCTTAAGGTCGGGCAGCGGCTTTATATACCGCCCGGCGCCAAGCGAAGAGCGGAGTTTAACGCCTATATTGAACCGCGCGGCGCGACTGTCAGCCCAGCGCTGGAGGCGAGCGCTCGCGAAGCCGCTCCGTATTTGACTTATTTGAGTCCTTTTTATTTTGCGATCCGACGCGACGCGACATTGCAAGAGCCGCCGCTTGACGACTTTCCGGATATTGCCCGCGCCAACCGCGTCACGCTCGTTATGGTTGTCGCCAACATTGAAAACGGGCAGTTCAGCGACGAGCTCGGCGCGCTTATGTTAACAAACGAAACGCTGCAAAATCGTCTGCTCGACAACATTGTCGCGACCGCTAGACGGTATGGCTTCCGCGACATCCATTTTGATTTTGAATATTTGCGCCCGGAAGACCGTGAGGCGTATAATGCGTTTTTGCGCAAAGCGAAACGGCGGTTTGCACGAGAAGGGTGGATGATGTCGACCGCCTTGGCGCCGAAAACGAGCGCGACCCAGCGCGGACGTTGGTACGAAGCACACGACTACCGCGCCCATGGACAAATTGTCGACTTTGTCGTGATCATGACGTATGAATGGGGCTACAGCGGCGGGCCGCCGATGCCGGTGTCCCCGATCGGTCCGGTCCGCCGCGTTCTCGAGTACGCCATCTCTGAAATGCCAGCCGGAAAAATTTTGATGGGGCAAAACTTGTATGGCTACGACTGGACGCTGCCATATGTACCCGGCGGCCCGTACGCCCAGGCCATCAGCCCGCAGCAAGCCATCGCCCTCGCCGCAAAGTATAACGTTGCCATCGAATACGATACGGAGGCGCAGGCACCGCATTTTCGCTATCGCGACGAAAACGGACGCGAGCATGAAGTATGGTTTGAGGACGCCCGCTCCATTCAAGCAAAATTTAATCTCGTGAAGGAACTTGGTTTGCGCGGGGTCAGCTATTGGAAACTTGGCATTGATTTTCCACAAAACTGGCTGCTGATCGCTGATCAATTTACTGTTGTAAAAAAATAAAGGCATAAAAAACCCGCCGGTCAACGGCGGGTTTTTTTATGATGGGAAACGGCTTTCGGCGGTCAGCCGTTTCAGATGACAATCTCCTCTTATGCGCGTCAGTCCTCTTCATCATCGTCTTGGCCAAGAACAAGACTTCTTGTTCCTCATTGCCAACGTCATTCACTATAACACGGCAGTCGGGAAAAGTCAACCAACGATTTGCCTCAAGCACCTTTTTTTCAGCGAATGACGTCCCGATTCCCCATGTAAGGACGAAGCGCTTCCGGAACGATGACCGAGCCGTCTTCTTGCTGGTAGTTTTCCAAAATGGCGGCGACCGTCCGCCCAATGGCTAGCCCCGAACCGTTTAATGTATGCACGTACTCCGGTTTCGCTTTTGGATCCCGACGGAAGCGGATGTTGGCACGGCGCGCTTGAAACGCCTCAAAGTTGCTGCACGACGAAATTTCCCGGTACGTTCCGTAACTTGGCAGCCAAACTTCAATATCGTACGTTTTCGCCGCCGAGAATCCAAGGTCTCCGGTGCACAAGGCGACAACGCGGTACGGAAGCCCGAGCCGCTGCAAAATCGTTTCCGCCTGCCGTGTCAATTTTTCCAGTTCCTCGTATGAATCTTCCGGTTTGACAAACTTAACAAGCTCCACTTTGTTGAACTGATGCTGACGGATGAGCCCTCTTGTGTCGCGGCCGGCCGAACCAGCTTCAGCGCGGAAACAGGCGCTGTACGCTGCATAGTAAAGCGGCAAATCATCTGCAGATAAAATTTCATCGCGATGCAAGTTCGTCACCGGCACTTCCGCTGTCGGAATGAGAAAATAGTCTTCGCTGTCCAAATGAAACGCATCCTCGGCAAATTTCGGCAATTGCCCGGTTCCAATCATGCTTGCCCGGTTCACCAAATAGGGGGGCAGCACTTCTTCATAGCCGAATTCATCGAGATGGATGTCAAGCATAAAGTTGATTAACGCCCGCTCAAGCCGAGCGCCCAACCCTTTATAAAACACAAACCGGCTTCCTGCCACTTTAGCCGCCCGCTCAAAATCAAGCAGACCAAGCTGGTCGGCGATATCCCAATGCGGTTTCGGTTCAAACGAAAACGAACGCGGCTCCCCCCATCTCCGCACTTCGACATTGTCCTCTTCCGACTGGCCGACCGGTACGGATTCATGCGGAATATTTGGAATCGATAACAACAGGGCGTTGAGTTCCTCTTCCAGTTGGCGAATGTGCTCATCCATTTGCTTAATGCGGTCGCCGACTTCGCGCATTTGGACGATCAGCGGCTCCGCATCCTTTTTCTCGCGCTTTAGGACAGCGATTTGCTGCGACACATCATTGCGTTTGCTTTTTAGCTCTTCCACCTCAGCAATCAAACGGCGGCGTTCTTTGTCCAACTGTTCAAACCGGTCGATGTTCGCCAAATCTCCGCCGCGCTGCATTAGTTTTTCTTTCACTTCTTCAAACTGGGCGCGCAATATTTTCACATCCAGCATGGCTTTTACCTCCTTTTCCATTCAATATTATACATAAAAAAGCCCCCGTCCCCAAAAGGGACGGGAGCGACCCCGCGGTGCCACCCTTATTGAAGGTTTGCGATGCCTTCCCTTTTTGCCGTTCACGGCGGCTGCCGAAAACGCCTACTGACCCGCTTTGGCGTTCAACGTTTTGCTCGAGGATGGATTCACAGGCGCTTCCTGCCGGTTTGCACCACCCACCGGCTCTCTGAAAGAAAGGGGGTCTGCTGCTTGTTCCTCTCATCGCTTTCGCTTGATCACTTTACTTAAGGCTTGACGTCATTTTCGCTTCTTTGACCATGTTGAGAAAGTATTGCATCAATCGATGATCGTCGGTCAGCTCTGGATGGAACGAGCAACCAAGAAACTGGCCTTGCCGGGCCGCGACAATGCGGTCATTGTATGTCGCGAGGACATCGACCCCGTCGCCGACCTCGACAATGTGCGGAGCACGGATGAAGACGCCGACAAACCCGTCGCCAACCCCCTTGATCGACAGCTCCGCCTCAAAGCTTTCCCGCTGCCGCCCAAACGAGTTCCGCTCGACCGTAATATCCATCAGGCCTAAGTGCGGCTCATCATACCCGACGATTCGTTTCGCCAGCAAAATGAGCCCGGCGCATGTCCCAAACATCGGCTTGCCATCAGCGGCAAATTGCTTGAGCGGCTCCATCAGCCCATAGCGGTCGATGAGCCGCCGCATTGTTGTGCTTTCGCCGCCCGGGAGCACGAGTCCGTCGAGTCCCGAAAGCTGCTCCGGTTTCTTCACGACGACCGCCTCGGCGCCGCACGCCTCGATGGCGCGGACATGTTCCTGCACAGCTCCTTGCAGTCCAAGTACACCTATTTTCATTGTGATCTTGCTCCTTTGTCCGGCTTACCAGCCTCGTTCTTGCATCCGATGCTCCGGCAACAATGTCGCGACATCGATGCCGCGCATTGCGCCGCCCAGCCCTTTCGATAGATGGGCGATCAGCTCATAGTCTTCATAATGAGTCGTCGCTTCAACGATCGCACGAGCGTATTTTTCCGGATTTTCCGATTTAAAAATGCCCGAACCGACGAAGACACCGTCGGCGCCTAAGTGCATCATGAGCGCGGCGTCAGCTGGTGTCGCGACACCGCCAGCGGCAAAGTTGACGACCGGCAGGCGGCCAAGCCGTTTGATTTCACGCAGCACTTCAACCGGAGCCCCAAGCTGTTTCGCCTCGGCGACAAGTTCGTCTTCGCTCATGCTGACAACTTTGCGGATTTGCGCGTTGACTTTGCGCATATGGCGAACGGCCTCGACGATGTTTCCTGTCCCTGGCTCCCCTTTTGTCCGCAACATCGATGCCCCTTCAGCAATGCGGCGGGCGGCCTCTCCTAAGTCGCGGCAACCGCATACAAATGGGACCGTAAACTGCCGTTTGTCAATATGGAACTCTTCATCAGCCGGCGTCAATACTTCACTTTCGTCAATATAGTCGACGCCGAGCGCCTCAAGGACGCGCGCTTCCACATAATGCCCGATGCGCACTTTTGCCATGACTGGGATTGATACAGCGTTCATCACTTCTTCAATGATCGTCGGATCAGCCATGCGCGCGACACCGCCAGCGGCGCGAATGTCTGCCGGGACGCGCTCGAGCGCCATGACTGCGACAGCCCCTGCCGCCTCAGCAATCTTCGCTTGCTCCGCATTGACGACGTCCATAATGACGCCGCCTTTTTGCATTTCCGCCATGCCGCGTTTGACGCGGTCTGTACCTGTCAATGCCAACGTTGATTCCCCCTGTTCCTATCCTTATGCTTTGCTATATACGCAAAAGGATGATTCCACTGTTTTATTTTACCTCAATTTTTACAAAAATCACAATGGAAAAAAGCTCCCCATCAAGGGGAGTCGATTTTACAGCCAGCCTTTCACTGTTTTGGCGACGCTTGTCCATAAATCAACAAACAGTCCGCCGACCGCGCGCATCGAAAGAACAAACCAATTGGCTTTTTCGACTTCAGCTGTTGTGACAAGCGGCACACGGATGTTTTTTTGCATGTCTGGGCTTAAGAAGGCAAGGGAGTCGTCCCCTTTATATTCGAGCGTCATATATCCAACCGTTTCCCCTTTTTTCAAAGGGGCGACTAGCTTTCCTTCTTTTGTCATTTTTTTCTTGTCCAACACATATACAGGTTTGTATTGTTTTTCCTCGCCGTTTTTCACAAGCAGATCCAGATTCTTTCCTGTCGCGACACGAACCTCTTTTTCTTTCCCTTTCACGACCGGAAGTGTTTCTTTTCCTTTCAGCTGGTACCCTTTTGGATAAAGCGTCTCGAGGGAGTATTGGTTGAATCCGTAGTTAAATAGTTTTTCTGTCTCTTTAAAGCGCGCCTCTTTTGTTGTTTTCCCACTCGCATCTTTCGCGTTCATGACAACCGAAATCAAGCGGACGCCGTTTCGTTTCGCCGTCCCGGTGAAACAGTTGCCGGCAAATTCCGTATAGCCGGTTTTCAACCCGTCTACACCTTCGTATCCGTACACAAGCCCAGGCAGCATCCAATTCCAGTTGTCCATTTTGATTTCATCTTTTGTTCCTTCCCGGAATACTTTATGAGGAATGCTCGCTGTTTTCAGCACTTCGGGATGATCTTTCAGCAACCGGTAGGCAAGCATCGCCATCGCACGTGCGGACATGACGTTTTCCTCATTTGTGCTTGTCCCTTCCGGATGGAATCCTTTTAAATCCTTATTGCTCAACCCTGTGGCATTGACAAACTTATAATCTTTCAGCCCAAGCTCTTTCGCTTTGTCGTTCATCATTTTCACAAAATTTTTCTCCGATCCAGCGATGATCTCAGCAATTGCGACCGTTGCCCCGTTCGCCGAATAAATGGCCATTGCCTCGTACAGCTCACGCACCGTATACTTGCCATCTTTTCGCAACGGGACATTGGACAGCGCCCGGTCTTGCGACAGCCGGTACACGTAATCGCTTGGCGTGTACATTTGATCCCATTTGACGCGCTTCGCCTTAATGGCGTCAAGAAGCAAATACTCGGTCATCATTTTCGTCATGCTGGCAATCCCAAGCACCGTATCGATATTTTTTTCATACAAAATTCTTCCCGTTTGTGCATCCACTAAAATCGCAGCGTCCGCCCGGATGTCAAGCGGGGCGCTTTCCGCCTTCACCGTCTGTTGAAACGGACCAAACGTTAAACAAAGGCAAATCGACAGCAACCAAAACAACCAGTTTTGTTTTCTCCTCCTCACAATGACACCCTCCTCACACAACCGTTATTGTAACATACCGTCGGCCAAAAAAATAGACGGAGGACATGTCTCCGTCAAAGTTGAGCCGATCGGCGCAACTCCGATCAAAAAGCAGAGTAGTTCGGCGCTTCTTTCGTAATTTGCACGTCATGCGGATGGCTTTCACGAAGCCCCGCGCTCGTCATGCGGATAAACTGCGTTTTTTCGCGCAGCTCTTCCAAATTGCGGGTTCCACAATAACCCATGCCGGCGCGCAACCCACCGACAAGCTGATAAATCGTGTCGGCAAGCGGCCCTTTGTATGGAACGCGTCCCTCGATGCCTTCCGGGACAAACTTTTTCGCATCTTCTTGAAAATAGCGGTCTTTGCTGCCGCGCTCCATGGCTGCGACCGATCCCATGCCCCGGTACACCTTAAAGCGGCGGCCTTGGTAAATTTCCGTCTCACCCGGGCTTTCGGAAACACCAGCAAGCAAGCTGCCGAGCATAACCGCATGCGCCCCAGCCGCGATCGCCTTCACAATGTCGCCGGAATATTTGATCCCGCCGTCAGCGATGACCGGGACGCCATGTTTGCGCGCCTCAGTCGCACAGTCGTAGATCGCCGTAATTTGCGGCACACCAACCCCGGCGACAACCCGGGTCGTGCAGATGGACCCCGGACCGATTCCGACTTTAATAATGTTCGCCCCAGCCTCAATCAAGTCGCGCGTCCCTTCAGCTGTCGCGACATTGCCGGCGATGATGTTCAAGTCCGGGTATTGGCGTCGGATGTTGGCCACCGTCTCTAGGACGCCTTTCGAATGGCCGTGCGCCGTGTCAACGACAATGACATCAACCCCTGCCTCAACAAGCTTTTTGACGCGAATCATCGTGTCCGCCGTCACCCCGACGGCCGCCCCGACAATCAGCCTCCCTTTCGCATCTTTCGCCGAATTCGGGAACTCAATGACCTTTTCAATATCCTTGATCGTAATTAATCCCTTCAGCACACCGTTTTCATCAACAAGAGGCAGTTTTTCGACCTTGTGTCGCTGCAAAATTTTCTCTGCTTCCTCCAACGTTGTCCCCACCGGAGCAGTGATCAAGTTTTCCTTCGTCATTACCTCGGAAATTTTAATCGAATAGTCTTGAATGAAACGCAAGTCACGGTTCGTAATAATGCCGACCAATTTTTGCTCCTCGGGGTTGTTGACGATCGGCACCCCCGAGATCCGATATTTACTCATTAAGTGTTCTGCATCATACACTTGATGATCCGGCGTTAGGAAAAACGGGTCCGTAATGACGCCTCGTTCCGACCGTTTCACCTTGTCGACCTGCTCGGCCTGCTGTTCGATCGACATATTTTTGTGAATGATGCCAAGGCCTCCCTGACGCGCCATCGCAATTGCCATCTCCGCTTCGGTGACCGTATCCATCCCAGCGCTGAGAATCGGGATGTTCAACTGCAGCGTATCGCTCAACTTCGTGGTTACATCAACATCGCGCGGCAATACGTCCGACTTCGCTGGGATGAGAAGAACGTCATCAAACGTCAATCCTTCCTTGGCGAATTTCGCTTCCCACATGTTTTCTCCCCCTTGTCCGGAAATATTATTAGTAGCTTAACAACTGGTTAAACTACTGTCAAGGAATCAAGAAAATGTCCAACTTTTCAGTTATTTCAAGACAATTCTATGTAAGGGGGGTAAAAATGTTCGGAAATCACGGTCAACTGTTTCGCCTTTCTGTTTTCCGCTCGGCCGATACTGCGCAGCAATTTTTGCGGCAATGCTATCAACAGCTGCAGCGGGATGACGCCGTCCAACGCAGTTATGCAAACTGTTACCCATTTTTATATTATCTGGAACACGGGCAAAACTTTTACGCCGCTGCCCAGCAGGCGCCGCTGTCCATCAAGCCAGTTCTCTTGTTTTACGGCATGGTGCAGCTCTTAAAAGCATGCCTGCTCACTGTCGACCCCGACTACCCGGAATCAACATCGGTCTTGGCCCATGGTGTATCAGCAAGAAAACGAAAAAAACAGGGCTACGAATTTTTAGATGATGAAGTGAAAATACAAAAAAACGGTTTATTCGCACATTTTTCTGAAAAAATGTTTCATGTGAAACAAGAAGCTGGGGAAAAATTTCGCATGGGCACGCTGTTGCAACGAATTGGCGAGTTGCATGAAACGTTTTTTCTTCTAAGCGGGCGAAAAAAACCGTTATCCTTGCCTGTTGTACATACTGCTTCGCCGCCGATGCTCGCCATCCCAAAAGTGATTTTGGACCACTACCATATGTCGTTGTCCCGCTTTGTCCAATATCTCTGTGAAGAAGGACAAGGAAAGCGGCTTTCGTTCGCCAAAGAAGAAGGAGAATTTCTGTATTTTCATATAGAATCGCCGCTGTCGCCGGCCGGAGAAGGTCCGTTTTTATTCCATCTTGACGGTACACTCCGAATTCCAGTCAAGAAAGAGAAAACATTCTCTCTTCCAGAAATACACGCCCATTACTTGTTGCTGTATAACTTGAGCATGATTTCGCGCTATGAGACGGAATGGTGGAGCGAGCTTCTCCATTCTTACCCAAGCAAGGCATACACTTTTATTCTTGAGTTTCTCTCCGTGTCGGCGGAAAAAGTGCCGTTGCTGCTTCATGAATACTTAATGCGGAAATTTTTGGGTTGAATCAAATCAAAAATCCCCTGCTGTATATACAGCAGGGGATTTTCGCCTAGCAACGACCTACTCTTGCAGGGGCGCTGGCCCCAACTACCATCGGCGCTGGAGGGCTTAACTTCCGTGTTCGGGATGGGAACGGGTGTTTCCCCTCCGCCATAGCCACTAGGCAATGATGATCATCTTGGACAGTAATTATTATATCCATCCTGTTGGATTTGTCAACAGGATGTTCATTCCCTCAAAACTAGATAACCGTTGGAAGAAGCCGCTCGCCTGCGCTTTTCGCATTGTCCAGCTCCGGCTCGCCGCCGCTCGGGGTCAAATAACCTTCGCCTTCGGGATCGGAAATCCCTGCAGGCGAAGAACATTTGCCCGTCGCGGCGACCCGCTCGCCTGCGCTTTTCTTGGTTAAGCCCTCGATCGATTAGTATCCGTCAGCTCCACGTGTCGCCACGCTTCCACCTCGGACCTATCGACCTCGTCATCTTCGAGGGATCTTACCCGCTTTGCGCGGTGGGAAATCTCATCTTGAGGGGGGCTTCACGCTTAGATGCTTTCAGCGCTTATCCCGTCCGCACATAGCTACCCAGCGGTGCCCCTGGCGGGACAACTGGTACACCAGCGGTGCGTCCATCCCGGTCCTCTCGTACTAAGGACAGCTCCTCTCAAATTTCCTCCGCCCGCGACGGATAGGGACCGAACTGTCTCACGACGTTCTGAACCCAGCTCGCGTACCGCTTTAATGGGCGAACAGCCCAACCCTTGGGACCGACTACAGCCCCAGGATGCGATGAGCCGACATCGAGGTGCCAAACCTCCCCGTCGATGTGGACTCTTGGGGGAGATCAGCCTGTTATCCCCGGGGTAGCTTTTATCCGTTGAGCGATGGCCCTTCCATGCGGAACCACCGGATCACTAAGCCCGACTTTCGTCCCTGCTCGACCTGTCCGTCTCGCAGTCAAGCTCCCTTGTGCCTTTGCACTCTCCGAATGATTTCCAACCATTCTGAGGGAACCTTTGGGCGCCTCCGTTACCTTTTGGGAGGCGACCGCCCCAGTCAAACTGCCCACCTGACACTGTCTCCCACCCCGCTAAGGGGTGCGGGTTAGAATTTCAATACCGCCAGGGTGGTATCCCACCGTCGCCTCCACCGAAGCTGGCGCTCCGGCTTCCCAGGCTCCCACCTATCCTGTACAAGCGATACCAAAATTCCATATCAGGCTGCAGTAAAGCTCCACGGGGTCTTTCCGTCCTGTCGCGGGTAACCTGCATCTTCACAGGTAGTATAATTTCACCGGGTCTCTCGTTGAGACAGCGCCCAAGTCGTTACACCTTTCGTGCGGGTCGGAACTTACCCGACAAGGAATTTCGCTACCTTAGGACCGTTATAGTTACGGCCGCCGTTTACTGGGGCTTCGGTTCGCACCTTCGCTTCCGCTAAGCGCTCCCCTTAACCTTCCAGCACCGGGCAGGTGTCAGCCCCTATACGTCGCCTTTCGGCTTCGCAGAGACCTGTGTTTTTGATAAACAGTCGCTTGGGCCTTTTCACTGCGGCTCTTCAGGGCTCTTCACCCCAAAGAGCACCCCTTCTCCCGAAGTTACGGGGTCATTTTGCCGAGTTCCTTAACGAGAGTTCTCCCGCGCGCCTTAGGATTCTCTCCTCGCCTACCTGTGTCGGTTTGCGGTACGGGCACCTCTTCCCTCGCTAGAGGCTTTTCTTGGCAGTGTGAAATCGGGGACTTCCGGATCACTCCGTCGCCGTCACCGCTTAGCCTTATGATCCGCGGATTTGCCTGCGGATCAGCCTCACGGCTTGGACAGGCTCTTCCAGCCGCCTGCTCGCCCTATCCTCCTGCGTCCCCCCATCGCTCAAACGGGAAGAAGGTGGTACAGGAATCTCAACCTGTTGTCCATCACCTACGCCTTTCGGCCTCGGCTTAGGTCCCGACTAACCCTGAGCGGACGAACCTTCCTCAGGAACCCTTAGGCTTTCGGCGCAGAGGATTCTCACCTCTGTTTTCGCTACTCATACCGGCATTCTCACTTCTAAGCGCTCCACCAGTCCTTCCGGTCTGGCTTCTCTGCCCTTAGAACGCTCCCCTACCGATGACCAACGGTCATCCCGCAGCTTCGGCGGCACGTTTAGCCCCGGTACATTTTCGGCGCAGAGTCACTCGACCAGTGAGCTATTACGCACTCTTTAAATGGTGGCTGCTTCTAAGCCAACATCCTGGTTGTCTCGGCAACTCCACATCCTTTTCCACTGAACGTGCACTTCGGGGCCTTAGCTGGCGGTCTGGGCTGTTCCCCTCTCGACCACGGATCTTATCACTCGCAGTCTGACTCCCGGGCATAAGTCGTTGGCATTCGGAGTTTGACTGGGTTCGGTAACCCGTTTGGGGCCCCTAGCCCAATCAGTGCTCTACCTCCAAGACTCTCAAACCCGAGGCTAGCCCTAAAGCTATTTCGGGGAGAACCAGCTATCTCCAAGTTCGATTGGCATTTCACCCCTACCCACACCTCATCCCCGCACTTTTCAACGTTCGTGGGTTCGGGCCTCCAGCCGGTGTTACCCGGCCTTCACCCTGGACATGGGTAGATCACCTGGTTTCGGGTCGACGACGACGTACTCACACGCCCTGTTCAGACTCGCTTTCGCTGCGGCTCCGCCTCTTCGGCTTAACCTCGCACGCCATCGTCACTCGCCGGTTCATTCTACAAAAGGCACGCCATCACCCATCAACGGGCTCTGACTACTTGTAGGCACACGGTTTCAGGTTCTCTTTCACTCCCCTCCCGGGGTGCTTTTCACCTTTCCCTCACGGTACTGGTGCACTATCGGTCACTAGGGAGTATTTAGCCTTGGGAGATGGTCCTCCCTGCTTCCGACGGGATTCCTCGTGTCCCGCCGTACTCAGGATCCGCTCGGGAGGGAACGAAGTTTCGACTACAGGGCTCTCACCTTCTCTGGCCGGCCGTTCCAGACCGGTTCGTCTACCCCGTCCCTTTCTCACTCCCATCGTGAGCGGTCCTACAACCCCAAGAGGACACGCCTCTTGGTTTGGGCTGTTCCCGTTTCGCTCGCCGCTACTCAGGGAATCGCGGTTGCTTTCTTCTCCTCCGGGTACTAAGATGTTTCAGTTCCCCGGGTGTGCCCTCCATGCCCTATGGATTCAGGCATGGATACTGCCCCATTACGGACAGTGGGTTCCCCCATTCGGACATCTCCGGATCAACGCTTGCTTACAGCTCCCCGAAGCGTTTCGGCGTTTGCCCCGTCCTTCATCGGCTCCTAGTGCCAAGGCATCCACCGTGCGCCCTTTCCAGCTTAACCTATTGCGCTCTCGGCTTCTTCCTTTGCTTTATCGGTTATCTAGTTTTCAAGGAACGAAGCTGCTGCCTTGAGTCTGCTTCTTTGCAGCTTTGCGCCGAGGAATCCAGCTTCTCTGAATTCACTTGTAGACGCAAAGCGACTTCTTTGAACAAACTTCCTTGCGGCTTTGTGCCGAGGAATCTTGCTCCCTGAACCTGCTAGCAGACGCAGGCACAGACGCAAAGTAGCTCCTTTGAATTCGCTTCTTCGCTGGTTTGCGTCGAGGAATTCGGCTTCTCCGAATCCGCTTGTAGACGCAGACGCAAAGCAACTACGTTGAAACCTCTTACCTTGATATGGTGGAGCCTATCGGGATCGAACCGATGACCTCCTGCTTGCAAAGCAGGCGCTCTCCCAGCTGAGCTAAGGCCCCATCCAATGGGCCTAAGTGGACTTGAACCACCGACCTCACGCTTATCAGGCGTGCGCTCTGACCAGCTGAGCTATAGGCCCATATACACATTGCAAGGAACAATAAGTTCCCTCAAAACTAAACAAAACAGCAAGCGTCATTATAATCAAACCATTCGATTTTGTCAATAACATCCTTAGAAAGGAGGTGATCCAGCCGCACCTTCCGGTACGGCTACCTTGTTACGACTTCACCCCAATCACTTGCCCCACCTTCGGCGGCTGGCTCCCTTGCGGGTTACCTCACCGACTTCGGGTGTTGCAAGCTCTCGTGGTGTGACGGGCGGTGTGTACAAGGCCCGGGAACGTATTCACCGCGGCATGCTGATCCGCGATTACTAGCGATTCCGGCTTCATGCAGGCGAGTTGCAGCCTGCAATCCGAACTGAGAGCGGCTTTTTGGGATTCGCTCCCCCTCGCGGGTTCGCAGCCCTTTGTACCGCCCATTGTAGCACGTGTGTAGCCCAGGTCATAAGGGGCATGATGATTTGACGTCATCCCCACCTTCCTCCGACTTGTCGCCGGCAGTCCCTCTAGAGTGCCCACCTTCGTGCTGGCAACTAGAGGCGAGGGTTGCGCTCGTTGCGGGACTTAACCCAACATCTCACGACACGAGCTGACGACAACCATGCACCACCTGTCACCCTGTCCCCCCGAAGGGGGAACGCCCAATCTCTTGGGTTGTCAGGGGATGTCAAGACCTGGTAAGGTTCTTCGCGTTGCTTCGAATTAAACCACATGCTCCACCGCTTGTGCGGGCCCCCGTCAATTCCTTTGAGTTTCAGCCTTGCGGCCGTACTCCCCAGGCGGAGTGCTTATCGCGTTAGCTGCAGCACTAAAGGGTGTGACCCCTCTAACACTTAGCACTCATCGTTTACGGCGTGGACTACCAGGGTATCTAATCCTGTTTGCTCCCCACGCTTTCGCGCCTCAGCGTCAGTTGCAGGCCAGAGAGCCGCCTTCGCCACTGGTGTTCCTCCACATCTCTACGCATTTCACCGCTACACGTGGAATTCCGCTCTCCTCTCCTGCACTCAAGTCCCCCAGTTTCCAATGACCCTCCACGGTTGAGCCGTGGGCTTTCACATCAGACTTAAGGAACCGCCTGCGCGCGCTTTACGCCCAATAATTCCGGACAACGCTCGCCCCCTACGTATTACCGCGGCTGCTGGCACGTAGTTAGCCGGGGCTTCCTCGTGAGGTACCGTCACCGCGCCGCCCTCTTCGAACGGCGCTCCTTCGTCCCTCACAACAGAGCTTTACGACCCGAAGGCCTTCTTCGCTCACGCGGCGTCGCTCCGTCAGGCTTTCGCCCATTGCGGAAGATTCCCTACTGCTGCCTCCCGTAGGAGTCTGGGCCGTGTCTCAGTCCCAGTGTGGCCGGTCACCCTCTCAGGCCGGCTACGCATCGTCGCCTTGGTGAGCCGTTACCTCACCAACTAGCTAATGCGCCGCGGGCCCATCCGCAAGTGACAGCCAAAGGCCGCCTTTCAACCAAAGACCATGCGGTCTTCGGTGTTATCCGGTATTAGCTCCGGTTTCCCGGAGTTATCCCGGTCTTGCGGGCAGGTTGCCCACGTGTTACTCACCCGTCCGCCGCTGACCAAATCAGAGCAAGCTCCGATTTGGTCCGCTCGACTTGCATGTATTAGGCACGCCGCCAGCGTTCGTCCTGAGCCAGGATCAAACTCTCCAAAGAAAGTTGATTGGCTTTTCGCATTGTCCAGCTTCGGCCCGCCGCCTCTCGGGGTCAAATAACCTTCGCCTTCGGGATTGTAAATCCCTGCAGGCGAAGAACATTTGCCCATCGCGGCGACCCGCGAGCCTCAGCTTTTCTTATGACGCTTGCGTTTTGTTTAGTTTTCAAGGAGCTTTTTCGCTGTCCCTTAATGATGACAGCTATTAAATAATAACCCATGGACAACGAAAAGTCAACAACTTTTTTATTTCTTTACCGTCACAAGCAATGTTGATTGTATCATGTGGATGTTGTTTAGGCAATAGTATTTTTTGGAACTGACACTGATCAACCTTGCACCATTTCCTCGATATATATGTCCCGCTGAACGCTTAGTGACAGCAACTGTCCGGTTTCGATGATCTTGACGATTGGCCGGGCTGGCTCGTCCGAAGGAATAAACATAACTTCAGCCATTTCGCCGTTGGAGAGTTTGACGACGGCTCCTGTTTGTAGGCCGATGAGATTGTTCACCAGCGCGGCGACAGCTTCTGTACTCAGTTTGCCGAACTGCTCCCTTTGCATCGTTTCAATGGCCCGAAACGGCGACTGTTTGCGACGGTATAACCGTTCTGAAGTCATGGCATGGTAGACATCAGCGACGGCAACGATCTGGCTGTAAGGGTGAATTCTTTCTGCTTTTACTCCGAGCGGGTAGCCGCTGCCGTCATTTCGTTCATGATGTTGCAACACAGCAAGTTTTGCCCCATGGTTTAGCGCAGGGATTTTTTGCACCATGCGGTAGCTGAAGACAGGGTGCTGCTTTACTTCATTGAACTCGGCTTCAGTGAGCGCTGACGGATTTGTCAAAATTCTCTTACTTACTTTCGCCATGCCACAGTCTGCTAGCACACCGGCAAGGGCGATTTGGTGGCATTCCCCTTCGCTGTATCCAAGCTGCATGGCCAAAAAGCCCGCGAGCAGCCCGACGCTGACGGCATGATGGTGCAAATATTCGTCCTTTGTTGCGTAATGATGCAACATAAGCAACTCCCGTTTTTGGCCCGCCATTCGTTCAAAAAGCGAAATGATGACCCCTCTGATTTCGCCGATATCAACCGGCAAACCGGCTTGCCACGATTGAAACCATGTTTTGTATCGTTGGACCGCCTCTAAGTAGAAGGCCATCGGCTGTTTGGCAACCGCCGTTGATGCGGAATCGACGTTGGGAAATGGTTCACCGTTAGCAAGCAATGGTTCAACGTCCACTTCCTCAACGAGGAATTTTTCAAGTACGAGTAGCAACGGTTTCGTGATCACGGTGTTTTTCGGTATAATTGGACGTTTCGTCTTGCCGAGCACATCTTCAGCGAGCACGCATCCTTCGCGAAGCTGGGAGCGTTTCACACGGACCATCGATTAGTGCCCCCTTTGTCTTTTTTTCTCTGTATTTCTATCGTAACATGATTTTGGCCGCGATGGCAGGCTTTTGAAACAGAAAAACGACGCCCCGCGCCTATAGGCGAAGCGCCGTTTCCGTTAGGCTGAATGATCTTCTTCTTTATTCCTCGTCCCTTTCTTCCTCAGGCACTTTCGCCACCGTAGCGACGCACTCATGCCCATCTTCGCCAGAGAGGCGAATGAGCTTAACGCCTTGGGCGATTCTTCCCGTCCGAGAAATATCGCTGACGGCAATGCGAATGAGCACGCCGCCGGTCGTGATCACCATGACGTCTTCATTGCCGACGACGGTTGTCACCGCAACGACAGGACCGTTTTTATCCGTGACGTTGCACGTTTTCAATCCTTTGCCCCCGCGGCTTTGCACGCGGTATTCCGAGGCCGGAGTGCGCTTGCCGAACCCTTTTTTCGTGACGACAAGCACATCATGATGGTCTTCTAAAATTTCCATGCCAACTACTTCATCCCCGTCATCAAGCGTGATCGCTTTGACTCCAGTCGCGCTGCGGCCCATCGCCCGCACGTCGGTTTCCGGAAAACGGATGAGCATGCCGTTTTTCGTACCGATGATCAAATGCTTTTTGCCATCCGTCAGCCGGACAGAAATCAGTTCATCCCCTTCGCGCAAATGGATGGCGATAAGCCCGTTGTTGCGAATATGGGCGAACGCTGAAAGCGGGGAACGTTTGGCAATTCCTTGCTTTGTCGCAAACACGAGGTAGCGTTCATCGCTAAACTCGCTTTCAATCGGAATCATGGCGTTGATCCACTCATCTTTATCGAGCTCAAGCAAGTTGATGATCGGCAGCCCTTTGGCTGTGCGGCCGAATTCCGGAATCTCGTAGCCTTTTGCCTGATATACTTTCCCTTTATTCGTGAAAAACAGCACGGTGTCATGAGTCGACGTAATGAGCAAATGTTCGACAAAATCGTCTTCCGCCGTATGCATGCCTTGCACGCCCCGTCCGCCGCGTTTTTGGCTCCGGTACGTCGATAAAGGCAAGCGCTTGATGTAGCCTTTATGAGTAAGCGTGATGACGACATGCTCTTGCGGAATTAAATCCTCGTCATCGAACTGCTCAACGGCTCCTGAAACGATTTCCGTGCGCCGCTCATCGTTGAACCGCTCCTTAATTTCGCTCAGTTCATCGCGAATGATTTGCAATACTTTCTCTTCGTCGGCCAATACGCCTCTCAGTTCTGCGATCAGACGGACAAGGTCTTGGTATTCTTGTTCGATTTTTTCCCGCTCAAGGCCGGTTAACCGTTGCAGGCGCATATCCAAAATCGCCTGCGCTTGCCGTTCACTGAGTGAGAACCGCGCCATCAGCCCTTCGCGCGCCGCCTCCGTTGTCTGTGAGCGGCGGATGAGGTCGATCACTTCATCCAAATGGTCAAGGGCGATGCGCAACCCTTCCAGAATGTGAGCACGCGCCTCGGCTTTTTTCAGCTCAAACGCCGTCCGCCGGCGGATGACGGTTTTTTGATGGTTTAAATAATGCTCCAAACACTCTTTTAAGTTCAGCACTTTCGGCTCGCCGTTTACCAAAGCAAGCATGTTGATGCCAAAACTCGTTTGCAATGCCGTATGTTTGTACAAATTGTTCAACACAACCTTCGCGTTGGCATCGCGCCGCACTTCGATAACGATGCGCATGCCGCTCCGATCCGACTCGTCGCGCAAGTCGGTGATGCCGTCAATTTTTTTGTCGCGCACAAGTTCGGCGATCCGCTCGATCAGTTTCGCCTTGTTTACTTGGTAAGGGAGCTCGGTCACAATGATCGTTTCCTTGCCGTTTGGCTGCTGCTCGATTTCGGCCTTGGCGCGCAATGTAATGGAGCCGCGACCCGTTTCGTACGCCTTGCGGATGCCGCTGCGGCCGATAATTTGTCCAGCGGTTGGAAAGTCAGGTCCTGGGATGTATTCCATCAAATCGGCAACCGTCATCTCCGGATTTTGGCTTAATGCCAACAAGGCATCAATCACTTCGCCAAGCTGGTGCGGCGGAATGTTCGTCGCCATTCCGACAGCGATGCCGGATGAACCGTTGACAAGCAAATTAGGAAACCGGGACGGCAGCACGACCGGTTCTTTTTCCGAACCGTCATAGTTGTCTTGATAGTCAATCGTGTCTTTGTTGATATCACGCAAAAGCTCCATGGCGATTTTCGACATGCGCGCTTCCGTGTAGCGCATCGCTGCTGCCGCGTCGCCGTCAATCGATCCGAAGTTGCCATGTCCGTCGACAAGCATGTAGCGGTAGTTGAAATCTTGCGCCATGCGCACCATCGTGTCATACACGGCGGCATCCCCGTGCGGATGATATTTCCCGATCACTTCGCCGACGATGCGAGCCGACTTTTTATACGGTTTATCGGCAGTCATGCCGAGGTCGTGCATGGCATATAAAATGCGGCGATGCACCGGCTTCAGCCCGTCGCGCACGTCCGGCAGGGCGCGCGAAACGATGACGCTCATCGCATAGTCAAGAAACGAAGAACGCATTTCCTGGCTGATGTTCACTTCGCGGATGCGCGGTTGTTCGTGTTCTGCCATTCGTTCAAACCTCCCTTTGAAACCTCCTCCAGTCCGGACCGCCCGGCCAGGCGGACGCGGACGGACGGCGGGCGCCGCTTCGCTCGCGCGCCGGGTGTCCCCGTCGGCAAGGTGAAGCGAGGAGGGCGGCTGATTCCCTCTTTTTTTATCCTAAATGTCCAAGTTTTTCACATAACGGGCATTTTCTTCGATGAACTGGCGGCGCGGCTCAACTTTATCGCCCATTAAAATTTCAAACGTTTCATCTGCGTCAATGGCGTCTTGCAAGCTCACTTGCAGCAACGTTCTCGTTTCCGGATTCATCGTCGTTTCCCAAAGTTGCTCCGGATTCATTTCGCCCAATCCTTTATAGCGTTGAATCGTCGGTTTTGGCTGGTCCGGCAGCTCGGCAAGGATTTTCTCAAGCTGGCGGTCGTTGTAAGCGTAACGCACCTGTTTTCCCTGCTCGATTTTATACAGCGGCGGCTGAGCGATATAAATGTAGCCGTGTTCAATCAATTCCCGCATATAACGGTAAAAAAATGTTAAAAGAAGCGTGCGAATATGGGCCCCGTCAACATCGGCGTCGGTCATGATGATGACCTTATGGTAACGCGCCTTTGAGATGTCAAACTCTTCGCCAATGCCCGTGCCAAGGGCGGTAATAATCGCCCGCACCTCATTGTTCGACAAAATTTTGTCCAAGCGCGCTTTTTCCACGTTAAGGATTTTCCCGCGCAGCGGCAAAATCGCTTGGAAATGGCGGTCGCGCCCTTGTTTCGCGGAGCCGCCGGCCGAATCGCCCTCGACGACATACAGCTCGCTGATCGACGGGTCTCTTGACGAACAGTCAGCCAGTTTGCCCGGCAAATTGGAAATTTCAAGCGCACTTTTGCGCCGCGTCAGTTCGCGCGCTTTTTTCGCCGCCAGCCGCGCCCGCGCCGCCATCATGCCTTTTTCGACGATTTTTCGGGCAATCGTCGGATTTTCAAGCAAAAACGTTTCAAATTGTTCGGAAAAGACAGCGTCGGTCACCGTGCGCGCATCGCTGTTGCCGAGCTTCGTTTTCGTTTGCCCTTCAAACTGCGGCGATGGATGCTTGATCGACACGATGGCCGTCAGCCCTTCGCGCACATCTTCGCCAGTCAAATTCGCGTCGTTTTCTTTAAAAATTTGCTGCTTGCGAGCGTAATCATTGATAATGCGCGTCAGCGCCATTTTAAAGCCAGATTCATGTGTGCCGCCTTCATGCGTATGAATGTTGTTGACAAACGAATAAATATTGCTCGTATAGCCGTCGTTGTACTGCAAGGCGATTTCTACGGCAATGCCGTCACGCTCGCCAGCGATATAAATTGGCTCTTCGTGCAGCACTTCTCGTGTTCGGTTCAAATGACGGACGTATGAACGAATGCCGCCTTCGTAAACATATTCGTTTTTTCGGCTGTCAACCCGTTCGTCCGTCAGCGTGATTTTTAAGCCGCGATTTAGAAAGGCGAGCTCACGCAACCGAGTGGCCAGCGTTTCATAGTCAAATTCGGTCGTCTCAGTGAAAATTTCCGGGTCCGGCTTAAAACGGGTCGTCGTTCCGGTCCGGTCTGTCTCGCCGATGACTTGCAAGTCGGTGCACGGTTCTCCGCGCTCGTACCGCTGGTAATGGATTTTTCCATCCCGATAGACGTAAACTTCGAGCCATTCCGATAAGGCGTTGACGACCGAAGCGCCAACGCCGTGCAAGCCGCCGGACACTTTATAGCCCCCTCCGCCAAATTTCCCACCGGCATGAAGGACGGTCATAATGACTTCGACGGCGGGACGCCCGGTCGCCTCGTGAATGTCAACCGGAATGCCACGCCCGTTGTCGGCGACGGTGATGCTGTTGTCTTTGCCGATCGTCACATCGATGTTTGTGCAATAGCCCGCCAACGCCTCGTCGATGCTGTTGTCGACGATTTCCCAAACGAGATGGTGCAGTCC
The DNA here is from genome assembly GCF_000691465.1 of Geobacillus sp. CAMR5420. NCBI lineage: Bacteria > Bacillati > Bacillota > Bacilli > Caryophanales > Anoxybacillaceae > Geobacillus > Geobacillus sp. CAMR5420. Next base: position 146,613 of record NZ_JHUS01000002.1, on the reverse strand, counting down.
TTTCGGCCCCGTCGAGCCGATGTACATCCCCGGGCGCTTGCGGACCGCTTCAAGGCCTTCAAGCACTTGGATTTGGCTTGCATCGTACGTCTGCTCAACCCGTTGTTCCATTGTCATGCCTGATCACCTACGCTTTCTTTGCAAACGTTCAACGGTCTCGCGGTCAAGAAGGAGCGGTTACCGAACCAGAATGGACTCGATAAATAGCCGCTTCTTGAATGATATCGTGCTTAATGCCGTCAATACTTGTTGTTGTGACAAAAGTTTGCACTTTTTTCCGGATGGCATCAAGGAGGTGGGTTTGCCGAAAGTCATCAAGTTCTGACAACACATCATCCAGCAATAAAATGGGGTAATCGCCTAACTCGGAAAAGATGAGCTCAAGTTCTGCCAGCTTGACCGCTAGCGCGGTTGTACGTTGTTGCCCCTGGGAACCGAAAGTTTGCACGTTTTTTCCATTCACGAAAAACGCGATGTCATCACGATGCGGGCCGACCAGCGTTGTTCCCCGCTGAACTTCCCGTTCCCTCATGGCGGCGAACGTTTCACTGTATGCTTCTACTATTCTCGACAATTCCGCCTTTTCTGATACGTCGACCGACGGTTCGTATCGGATGCAAAGCTGTTCGGCGCCGCGGCTGATTTCATAGTGGATTGGCATCGCCCATTGCTCAAGCAGCGACAAAAACTGGCGGCGCCGCAGCGTAATTTTGGCCGCCAGCAATACAAGCTGCTCAGTTAACACATCAAGAACCGCCTCATCGCTCCGCTCGCGCGCCTGCATCATTTTTAAGTAATGATTGCGTTGTTGCAGCAGCTTTTGGTATTGGCTCAAATCATGTATATACACAGGCGACACTTGCCCGATTTCCATATCGACAAATCGGCGCCGCACTTGCGGACTTCCCTTGACTAAATTCAAGTCTTCGGGAGCAAACATGACGACATTCAAATGGCCGACGTATTGGCTGAGCCGCTGCTGTTCAATATGGTTGCATCTTGCTTTTTTTCCTTTTTTTGAAATAAGCAACTCAAGCGTTAACGACCCGCTTCGTTTTTCCGCTCTTCCTTCTATTTTAGCATACTCTTCATTCCAACGGATAAGGTCTTTATCGTTGGACGTGCGGTGCGACTTCGCCATAGCCAAAACATAAATGGCCTCCATCATGTTCGTCTTTCCTTGGGCATTTTCTCCTAAGATGACGTTCACGCCCTCACCAAAATTCAGCGTTTCATACTCATAATTCCGGTAATTCGTCAACGTTAAGTTGGTCAAAAACACCGAACCTTCACCTACTCCGCTTTTACGACGACGAACGTGCCAAACGGTTCAATGTCGATCCGGTCGCCGTCTCTCAGCTTTCGCCCGCGCCGGTTTTCCCGTTCTCCATTGACAAGCACGTGATGTTCCTGCAAAAACCATTTGGCCGCACCGCCAGTATCGATCAATCGCACAAGTTTCAAAAGCTGCCCCAGCGTAATCGTTTCCGTTGTAATCGTCACCCGTTGTTCCATCCGTGTCATCGCTCGCTTTCCTTCAAACTGCCTATTCTTTTATTTTACCGAAAAATCCGCCCACTCGCAAAGAAAGCCGATGGGAAGGATGGGCATAGATGTTGCCCGCCTTCTCATCGGACTTGAGAAAAAGCAGCGTTGTCGGGTGGCTTTTGCCCTTGAAGCTGAATGGTTTTCGCCAATAGGAGGGCGGTGGGTCAATATGTTCTCACCGGCAAAATGAGCTGAAGCATCGAATCGGTATGAAGCGGGCGCAACAGGAACGGCCGCATGGCCCCAGTGAAGCTGATTTGAATGTCTGTTCCATCAAGCGCCCGCAACGCGTCCATCATATATTTCGCGCTGAACGAAATGTTCAACTCTTCCCCTTCAAGAGACTCCGTTTGCAGCTGCTCCGTCACTTTCCCGATCTCCGGAGAAATCGAAGAAATTTCGAGCATTCCTCCAGGAAGCGTCGTTAGTTTCACAACGTTGTTCCTTCCTTCTCGAGCAAGCAAGGACGCTCGGTCGATTGCCTGCAGAAACTCTTTTGTATTGACGATCATGGTCGTTTTGCTTTCTGTTGGAATCAAGCGGGCCGTCTCCGGATAGTTGCCGTCAAGCAGCCGGGAAAAGAAGAGAAGGTGCTCGGCCTTAAATAGCACTTGATTGGCTGTCATGACGATGTCCACCGGGTGGTTGCCGTCATCCAAAATTTTGCTGAGCTCATTAAGACTTTTTCCAGGGATGACGACGTTGTATGATACTTCATTTTCCGACTCAATTTTCACTTTGCGCATGGCTAAGCGATGACTGTCGGTCGCTGTGCAGACAAGCTCGCCATGTTCAACTTTCCAGTTGACACCTGTCAAGATTGGGCGCGTTTCCGATGTAGAAACGGCGAACACCGTTTGCCGAATCACGGTTTTCAATAAATCAGCCGGGATTTGAAACACGTTTTCTTCTTCAATTTGCGGCAGGCGCGGATATTCGTCGGCGTTTAGCCCATTGAGGCGGAATTCTGAGTGCCCCGAGCGGATGATCGTCAAAAAGTTGTCTTCCGTTTCGATTTCCACCGTTTGTTGCGGCAGTTTTTTCACGATTTCAGAGAAAAAGCGCGCCTGCAGTACGATGCTCCCCGGTCTTTTCACGTCAACGAGCAACTTGCCTTCTTTTTCAAGCGGAATAAACGATTCAATTGAAATGTCGGAATCGCTTCCGGTCAGCGTTACTCCCGAGGCGGTTGCTGTTAGTTTGATTCCGGTCAAAATCGGAATCGTCGTTCTTGTCGATACGGCTTTCATCACGTCTTGGACGCTCTTGGCCAACGCTTCGCGGTCAATGGAAATGTTCACGTTGCTGTTCCTCCCCGTTTCTTTAGATCGTCGGAAATAAATTATAAAAATATAAAAACAAAAACCGTAGTACTAGTCGTATGGCTTGTTAGTATGTGGATAAACAAAAAAAGCGAAGCAAGCACAGCCTGTCCACATGTGGATAAGCTGTGCATAAAACCGAGACAGTTGTTCACAGTTGCTTCAGCTTTTCTTGAATCTCTTGTATATGCCTTTGCAGCTGCGTATCGGTTTGCAAAAGCTTTGATATTTTTTCATGGGCGTGGATGACGGTTGTATGATCGCGTCCCCCAAATTCATCGCCGATTTTCGGCAACGAACAGTCGGTCAGTTCGCGGGAGAGATACATGGCAATTTGCCGAGGGAACGCGACCGATTTTGTTCGCTTTTTCGCTTTAAAATCTTCCATCTTGATGTTGAAATGCTGTCCAACAACGCGCTGAATGTCTTGAATCGTGATTACCTTCGGCTTTGCGCTCGGGATGATGTCTTTCAATGCCTCTGCTGCCAAGTCAGCGGTGATCTCTTTGTTGATGAGCGACGAATAAGCGACGACGCGAATGAGAGCGCCCTCAAGCTCGCGGATGTTCGAGTCAATTTGATTGGCGATATAAAGCATTACCTCGTTTGGAATGTCAAACCCCTCCGCCTTCGCCTTTTTGCGGAGGATAGCGATCCGCGTCTCCAAATCAGGCGGCGTAATGTCGGTGATGAGCCCCCACTCAAAGCGCGAACGCAAGCGGTCTTCGAGTGTTGGGATTTCTTTCGGCGGTCGATCGCTTGAGATGACGATTTGCTTGCTCTCCTCGTGCAGCGTATTAAACGTATGGAAAAATTCTTCTTGCGTTTGTTCTTTTCCGGCCAAAAACTGAATATCATCGATCAGTAGGACGTCAACGTTCCGATACTTGTTGCGAAAGTCGTCAGGGCGGTTGTCTCGGATGGCGTTAATAAACTCATTCGTAAATTTCTCTGAAGATAAATAGACCACTTTCGCCGATGGGTTATGTTCAATCACGTAATGGCCGATCGCGTGCATTAAGTGTGTTTTTCCAAGTCCGACGCCGCCATAGATAAACAAGGGGTTGTATGCTTTGGCCGGAGCCTCAGCGACCGCCAGTGAAGCGGCATGGGCGAACCGGTTGCCGGAGCCGATGACAAACGTATCGAACGTGTATTTCGGATTTAACATGCTTTGTGGGAAATCGTTTGTCTCTTCATACGGTTTCCGTTGCTTTTTCTTAGATGACTGGAACTCTAGTTCTTCATCATCCTGATTTGGCGGAATGATAAACTTGACGGCCAATTCTTCGCCCGTGATGGTGTAGATCGTTTCCGCAATCAAATGAGAGTAGCGAGAATCAAGCCAATCTCTAGCAAACTCGTTCGGGGCTACGATGACGAGCGTGTCACCTCGTAAAGAGTGGGCTTTTGTTGACTTGAGCCAAGTTTCAAAGCTCGGCTTGCTGATTTTTTGTTCAATCTCCGCGAGCACGCGATCCCATAAGTCATGGATATTTTCCACCCGTTGCCCCTCCCTTAAGTCAGAGGATGATCGTTTGTTTAAAAAAATAAGTTTGTGGAAAAAGCATATTAAGGAAATAAAGAAGCTTTTCGACAAAATCCACCATCTGTGGGTAACATTATTAACGCGTTGTGAAAAAACTATCCACAATCTATCCACAAAATGTGGATAGACTCCTCTTATCCACATAATTATCCATAGTGAAAACACAATAATAATAGCAAATAAAGCGGCTTGTTGCAACGGGATTTTTTTGATTATCCACAAAATGGATAGGGTGTGAAAAAATCATTATCCACACCATTGAACATGTGAAAAAAATGTCGATAAATGTTGTGGATTGTTGATAGGGAGAAAAAATTTATCCACAGCGCTGATCAGAGTTGGAAAAACGAAGAGGCGGTTGACATTTGCTAAGATTGTTCAATATAATGAGAAAGACTGCCCGTAACTGTTATTCCCTAGGGAGGTGTCATAGATGAAACGGACGTATCAACCGAATAGACGGAAACGAAGCAAAGTGCACGGATTCCGCGCGCGCATGAGCACGAGAAACGGCAGAAAAGTGTTGGCGCGCCGCCGCCGCAAAGGAAGAAAAGTTTTGTCTGCATAATAGGCCACTGAAGTTTCAGTGGTCTTTTTTCTCAATATTTTGCCGCCGGGAAATTAGGCAAATGGAGTGTTTGGGGAGAATGAAAAAAAAGTATCGGATCAAGAAAAACGAAGAGTTCCAGGAAGTGTTTCAGAGGGGCGCTTCAACGGCCAACCGCCAGTTTGTCATCTACACGCTTGACCGCCCGGAGCAGCCTTATTTTCGCATCGGGCTGTCTGTCAGCAAAAAACTTGGCAAGGCTGTCGTCCGAAATCGAATCAAGCGCTACATCCGCCAATGCTTCCTCGAATTGAAAGAGGAGATTGCCCCTGGCAAAGACTATGTCGTTATCGCTAGGCAGCCGGTGGCGGAGATGAATTATGCGGAAGTAAAAAAAAGTTTAATCCATGTGCTCCGGAAATCCGGAGGGCTGAAAAAAGGAGGCCAACCGTCGCATTCGGCTTGAAAAAATGCTCCACGCGGCAAAAAAAATGGTAAAATACATACGTGAACTTGTATATGTGGGAGGAAAAAGAAGGTGAAAAGGCGAATCAGATTCATCATTTTGTTCGGTGCGTTAGCGGCTGTGCTGGCCGGATGCACGGAAATTCACAAACCGATCACCCCGGAAAGCAAGGGGTTTTGGAACGAGTATATCGTTTATCCGCTTTCTTGGCTGATCAAATATGTCGCCGGGCTGCTCGGCGGAAGCTTTGGGTTGTCCATCATTGTCGTCACCATTTTGATCCGCTTATTGATTTTGCCGCTGATGATTCAACAGACGCGCAACGCGAAGGCGATGCAAGCGCTTCAGCCGGAAATGGAAGCGCTCCGCAAAAAATACAGCTCAAAAGACGCGCAAACTCAACAAAAGCTCCAGCAAGAGATGATGCTCTTATTCCAAAAGCACGGCGTCAACCCAATGGCCGGCTGCTTCCCGATTTTGATCCAGATGCCGATTTTAATTGGATTTTACCATGCCATCATGCGGACGAGAGAAATTGCCCAACATAATTTTTTATGGTTTGACCTTGGCGAAAAAGACCCGTACTACATTTTGCCGGTCATTGCCGGCGTGACGACGTTCATCCAGCAGAAAATCATGATGGCCGGCTCCGCTCAGCAAAATCCACAAATGGCGATGATGCTTTGGATGATGCCGATTATGATCGTCATTTTCGCGATCAACTTCCCAGCTGCTTTGTCGCTTTACTGGGTCGTCGGAAATATTTTCTCCATTGTGCAAACGTATCTCATTAAAGGGCCGGAGATTGCCGCCCATTCAGGAGGAGCGAAAAAGTGAAAGAAGTGACCGCGACTGCCCGGACAGTCGAAGAGGCGGTGCAGTTGGCGCTCGCGCAGCTTGGCGTGCCTCGAGAGCGTGCGGTTATTGTTGTGCTCGATGAAGGGAAAAGAGGTTGGTTTGGCTTGTTTGGCGGCCGGCCGGCGGTTGTGAAAGCCGTGCTGAAAATCGACCCGGTTGAGGAGACGGTTCGCTTTTTGCAGCAAGTCATCGCGCAAATGGGGGCGGAAGGGGCAAGCATCGAAGCCGTCCGCCGCGGCAAGCAGGTGACGCTTCATGTGCACGGGGGGCCGGTCGGTCTATTGATCGGCAAGCACGGGCAAACGTTAAACGCTCTTCAGTTTTTGGCGCAGCTCGTCGCCAACCGCCATGCTGACGAATACGTGTCGATTGCCGTCGATGTCGAAAATTACCGCGAACGAAGGGAAAAGGCGCTGATCGAACTGGCGCACAAGCTGGCCGCCCGGGCGGTGAAGACGGGAAAAGAAGTAAGGTTGGAGCCGTTGCCGGCGCATGAACGGAAGATCATCCATGCAGCGCTGGCTGACAACAAGCACGTCTTGACCTATTCCGTTGGCGTTGATCCGCACCGTTCGATTGTCGTCGCTCCGAAAACAGGCAAAATGTCGCCGAAAAAAGAGGCGCCTCGCTAAACTGTAGAGAGGCGGCCTCTTTTTTTACGGTATTGGCGCCGCCTGGAAGATTGGCGATGGAAATGGGGGAACGCTCCAGCAAGAGCTTCTTCAAATGGGGAAACAGCGCAGCAACGGTCTTTTTTGCCTATCCGTCCAGATGATTGTGAAGCAATCACTAGTTTCCACCAACTTTTTTTTTTGACGGCCGCCGCTTATATTTTTCAACAACCGCGTTGAGCGCGCCGTATTGTTATTCACATGTGGATAAGTTAAAATTGAACTAAGTGAATATGCACAAGGAAAAAAAGCGGCCAAAACGGGCTGTGGATATAGAGAAAGCGGAGCAAAGAGAGGTGAACAGCTTTGACGGAATTTGATACGATCGCCGCCATTTCGACGCCGATGGGCGAAGGGGCGATTGCCATCGTTCGGTTGAGCGGAGATCAAGCGGTTGAGATCGCTGACCGGCTTTTCCGCAGCCCGAGCGGAAAGCGGCTCAAAGACGTTCCATCACACACGATCCACTACGGGCATATCATCGATCCGAAAAGCGGACGGGTCGTTGAAGAAGTAATGGTATCAGTTATGCGCGCACCGAAGACGTTTACGCGCGAGGACGTGGTCGAGATCAACTGCCATGGCGGGTTTGTTTCCGTCAATCGGGTGCTGCAGCTCGTGCTGGCAAACGGGGCGCGGCTCGCCGAGCCGGGGGAGTTTACGAAGCGGGCGTTTTTAAATGGGCGCATCGATTTATCTCAAGCTGAGGCAGTCATCGACCTGATCCGCGCCAAAACCGACCGGGCGATGAACGTCGCCCTACAGCAAATGGAAGGGCGCCTGTCAAAATTGATTCGCGAGTTGCGGCAGACGATTTTGGAGACGCTGGCACATGTTGAAGTCAATATCGATTATCCGGAATACGATGATGTCGAAGAAATGACGCCGCGCCTTTTGCGGGAAAAGGCGGAATATGTGCGCGGGCAAATTGAAAAGCTGCTGTCGACCGCCGCGCAAGGAAAAATATTGCGCGAAGGGCTGGCAACGGTCATCATCGGGCGGCCGAACGTCGGCAAATCGTCGCTTTTGAATGCGCTCGCCCATGAAAATCGGGCGATCGTCACCGATATTCCGGGGACGACGCGCGACGTCATCGAGGAATATGTCAACGTCCGGGGCGTACCGCTTCGCTTGATCGATACGGCTGGCATCCGCGAAACCGAAGATGTCGTCGAACGGATCGGCGTCGAGCGCTCGCAGCAAATGTTGAAGCGGGCCGACTTAATTTTGCTCGTTTTGAATTATCATGAACCGCTGACGGAAGAGGACGAGCGGCTGTTTGCCATGATCGAGGGAATGGACGCCATCGTCATTGTGAATAAAACCGATTTGCCTCGGCGGATCGATATGGAGCGAGTCAAGGAACTGGCGGCCGGCCGGCCGGTCGTGGCGACATCGCTGTTGCATGAACAAGGAATTGATGAACTGGAAAAAGCGATTGCTGACCTGTTTTTTGGGGGTGAGCTGGAGGCCGGCGATTTGACGTACGTTTCTAACTCCCGCCATATCGCCTTGCTCGAGCAGGCGAAAACAGCGATTGAAGACGCGTTGGCCGGCATTGACGCCGGCATGCCGGTCGATCTCGTCCAAATCGATTTGCGCCGGGCATGGGAGCTGCTTGGTGAAATCATCGGTGATACGATCCATGAAAGCTTGATTGACCAGTTGTTTTCTCAATTTTGTTTAGGAAAATAATCAAGGAGGATATCGAAAAATGGATTACCATGGAGGAACGTATGACGTCATCGTCGTCGGCGCCGGCCATGCCGGCTGCGAAGCGGCATTAGCTTCGGCGCGCATCGGGGCGAAAACGCTTGTCATTACGCTCAACCTCGATATGATCGCGTTCATGCCGTGCAACCCGTCGATCGGCGGCCCGGCGAAAGGAATCGTCGTGCGCGAAATCGACGCTCTCGGCGGGGAAATGGCGAAAAACATTGACAAAACATACATTCAAATGCGGATGCTAAACACCGGCAAAGGGCCAGCCGTCCGCGCGCTTCGGGCGCAAGCCGATAAAGTGCTGTACCAGCGGGAAATGAAAAAAACACTCGAAAATCAAGAAAATTTGACGCTTCTGCAAGGAAAAGTCGAGCGGCTGATCGTCGAAGACGGCGTTTGCAAAGGTGTCATCACTCACACGGGGGCGCATTATTACGCTAAAGCGGTCGTCATTACGACCGGGACGTTTTTGCGCGGGGAAATCATCATCGGAGACATTAAATATTCGAGCGGCCCGAACAACCAGCAGCCGTCGATTAAGCTGTCCGAGCATTTAGAAGAGCTCGGGTTTGAACTTGTTCGCTTCAAAACGGGCACGCCGCCGCGCGTCAACAGCCGGACGATCGACTACAGCAAAACCGAGATCCAGCCGGGAGACAAGGAGCCGCGGGCGTTTTCGTACGAAACGACGACGTACATCACCGATCAGCTGCCGTGCTGGCTGACGTATACGACGGAGGAAACGCATCGCATCATCGATGAAAACTTGCACTTGTCGCCGATGTACTCCGGTATGATCAAAGGAACCGGCCCGCGCTATTGCCCATCGATCGAAGATAAAGTCGTCCGGTTCCATGATAAGCCGCGCCATCAAATTTTCCTTGAGCCAGAAGGGCGGGAAACGGAAGAAGTGTACGTGCAAGGGTTGTCGACAAGCTTGCCGGAACATATCCAGCGCAAGCTGCTCGAGACGATCCCGGGGCTTGAGAAGGCGCAGCTCATGCGGGCCGGCTACGCGATCGAGTACGATGCCATCGTGCCGACGCAACTATGGCCGACGTTGGAAACGAAGCTCGTGAAAAACTTGTATACGGCGGGGCAAATCAACGGCACGTCCGGCTATGAAGAAGCGGCGGGCCAAGGCATTATGGCCGGCATTAATGCCGCCCACCGCGCGCTCGGCCGCGAAGAAATCATTTTAAGCCGTTCGGATGCCTATATCGGCGTTTTGATCGACGACTTGGTGACGAAAGGGACGAATGAGCCATACCGCCTGCTGACGTCGCGTGCCGAGTACCGGCTTTTGCTTCGCCATGACAACGCCGATTTGCGCCTGACCGAGCTCGGCTATCGGATCGGTCTCATTTCCGAAGAGCGGTATCAAAAATTTTTAGCGAAAAAAGAGGCGATCGAACGAGAGAAAAAGCGGCTGCAAACGGTGATCATCAAACCGACGCCGGAAGTGCAGGAAGTCATCCGTGAAGCGGGGGGAAGCGAGCTGAAAGACGGCATTCGCGCCGCCGATTTGCTCCGACGCCCGGAGATGACGTACGAGCACATCCGAAAACTGGCGCCGGCTGACGAGGAGATCGCTCCGGAAGTGGCTGAGCAAGTCGAAATTCAAATCAAGTACGAGGGCTACATCCAAAAATCGTTGCAAGAAGTCGAACGGCTCAAAAAAATGGAAAACAAAAAAATCCCGGAAGATATCGATTACGACGCCATCCAAGGGCTTGCAACCGAGGCGCGGCAGAAGCTCAAACAAGTGCGCCCGCTCTCGATCGCCCAGGCGTCGCGCATTTCCGGCGTCAATCCGGCCGATATTTCGATATTATTAGTGTATTTGGAACAAGGAAGAATCGCGCGCGTGTCGAATGAATAAACAATGAGGGAAAGGATTGGCTTATGGAGGCGACACAATTTCAAGCCATGCTCGAAGAGAGGGGAATTTCCCTCTCTTCCCGGGCGCTTGCGCAGTTTGAGCGCTATTACGAACTGCTCGTTGAGTGGAACGAGAAAATGAATTTGACCGCTATTACGGACAAGCCCGGCGTCTATGTGAAGCACTTTTTCGACTCGGTGTCCCCGGCTTTTTACTACGACTTTTCAGCGCCGCTTGCGCTTTGCGACGTCGGCTCCGGGGCGGGATTTCCGAGCCTTCCGCTCAAAATTTGTTTTCCGCATTTGCGCGTTTCCATCGTTGATTCGCTGCAAAAACGCATCCGTTTTTTAGAGCATCTGATCACCGAGCTCGGGCTTGCGGACGTGGCGCTTTACCACGAACGCGCTGAGACGTTCGCCCGTCAAAAGGGGATGCGCGAATCATTTGACGTCGTCACGGCCAGAGCGGTGGCGCGCATGCCAGTGCTTGTCGAACTTTGCCTTCCGCTCGTGAAAATGGGCGGGACATTCATTGCGATGAAAGCTGCTTCGGCGCTCGAGGAGCTGAAAGAGGGAAACAAGGCGATTTCTGTGCTTGGCGGAGAAGTGACGGCGACGGAAACGTTCACGTTGCCGTTTGACGAAGGCGAACGAACGATCATTTTCATCCAAAAAATGAGAAAAACGCCGAACCAATACCCGCGCAAACCGGGAACGCCGAACAAACAACCGATTCAGTAGCGTCTTTGCGGGCGGGGGAGGGCTTTGCCGGCTGAAAGAGAGAAACAAGCTGTTTCGCTCCCCGCCTTCGTCCCGCGCCAAAAAACCGACCGTAAGGCGGCGTATGCCGGGCGAGACAGAGACATTTTGGCCAAGTATGTCCAAAGGTGGTGTAGGGGGATGAAGCATCCATTTTCGCGCTTGTTCAGCTTTGGAGAAAAAGAACAGGAAGAAATGGAGGAAAAGCAAGAGCGGGAGGAAGTTCGCCACATTCCGGTCAAAAGCATTATTCCGAACCGCTTTCAGCCGCGCACGATGTTTGATGAAGAGAAGATCGACGAGTTGGCGCTGACGATCCGTACGCACGGCATCATCCAGCCGATCGTCGTCCGCGAATGCGGGAACGGACGGTTTGAAATCATCGCCGGCGAGCGGAGATGGAGAGCGGTGCAAAAGCTTGGCTGGACGGAAATCCCCGCGATCATCAAAAACTTAAATGACAAAGAAACCGCCTCCGTCGCCCTCATTGAAAACTTACAGCGCGAAGAGTTGACGCCGATTGAAGAGGCGATGGCGTACGCCAAATTGATCGAGCTCCATGATTTGACGCAAGAAGCGCTCGCTCAGCGGCTCGGCAAAGGACAGTCGACGATCGCCAATAAGCTGCGTCTGCTGAAACTCCCGCAAGAGGTGCAAGAGGCGCTCTTGCAACGGGCGATTACGGAACGTCATGCGCGCGCGTTGATTGCCTTGAAAGATAAAGAAAAACAGCTGAAACTGCTGCAAGAAATCATCGACAAACAGTTGAATGTCAAGCAGACGGAAGATCGGGTGTTAAAGCTGCTCGAGGCGGGGGAACGGAAGCCAAAACCGAAGCGAAAGGCGTTCAGCCGCGATATGCGCATCGCCGTCAACACGATCCGCCAGTCGCTTTCCATGGTCGAAAGCAGCGGGGTGTCCGTTCAATCGGAAGAAGAAGAATTCGATGACTACTATCAAATTACGATTCGAATCGCGAAAAAATAACGAAAGTCACCTTTTGCCTCATCAAGCACTGCTGATGGGGTTTTTTCTTTCAGAAAACAAAGTCATTTTCCTGTTTTCGTGCTAAAATAAAATGGATTGAGGAAGAGATAGAGGTAGGTGGCATCGTGGGAAAAGTCATTGCTATTGCAAACCAAAAAGGCGGAGTTGGAAAAACGACGACGGCGGTCAATTTATCGGCATGTTTGGCGCATCTTGGAAAAAAAGTGCTGCTTGTTGACGCCGATCCGCAAGGAAATGCGACGAGCGGCATCGGCATTGAGCGAGGCGATGTGGACGAATGCATTTACAATGTCATCATTGGCGACATGAAAGCAAAAGATGTCATTCGACCGACGGACATCGAAAATTTATACGCCATTCCAGCGACGATCCAGCTCGCCGGCGCAGAAATTGAGCTCGTCTCGGTCATTTCCCGCGAAATCCGGCTGAGAAACGCGATCGAGCCGCTGAAAGACAAATACGACTTCATTATTATCGATTGTCCTCCTTCGCTCGGCTTGCTGACGCTCAACGCGTTGACAGCGGCCAATTCTGTGCTCATCCCTGTCCAATGCGAATATTATGCGTTAGAAGGGCTCAGCCAGCTGCTTAACACGATCCGGCTTGTGCAGCGGCACTTAAACTATGATTTGCGCCTCGAAGGCGTTCTGTTGACGATGCTTGATGCAAGGACGAATCTAGGCTTGCAGGTCATTCAAGAAGTCAAAAAGTATTTCCGCGAAAAGGTGTACCAGACGATCATCCCGCGAAACGTGCGGCTGAGTGAGGCGCCAAGCCATGGCAAGCCGATCATTTTGTACGATGTGAAATCGCGGGGGGCGGAAGTGTATTTGGAACTGGCGAAGGAGGTGCTTGAACGTGGCTAAAGGTCTCGGCAAAGGCATCAGTGCGCTGTTTGACAACCTTTCTCTCAATGAACTTAATGGGAAAGAGGAAACGGTGCGGGAAGTAAGCATTCACGACCTTCATCCAAACCCGTACCAGCCGCGGAAAACGTTTCAGCCTGAGGCGATTGAGGAGTTGAAGCAATCGATTTTGCAGCACGGCATTTTGCAGCCGCTCATCGTCCGCCGTGTACCGAACGGATTTGAAATCGTCGTTGGTGAACGGCGCTATCGGGCGGCCAAAGAGGCGAATTTGCCGTCAGTGCCGGTCGTGGTGCGCGAGTTGACTGATGAGCAAATGATGGAGTTCGCCCTTCTTGAAAACTTGCAGCGCGAGGATTTGAACCCGATCGAGGAAGCGATGGCGTACAAAATGTTGATGGACAAGCTGCACTTAACCCAGGAGGAAGTCGCGAGCCGTGTTGGGAAGAGCCGTCCGCACATCGCTAATCATTTGCGTTTGTTGTCCCTCCCTTCAGATGTGCAAAAGCTGCTCATTGATGGCACACTTTCGATGGGACATGGCCGCGCGCTTTTAGGGCTGAAACAAAAAAGCAAAATGAAATCGATCGTGGAACGGACGATTCGCGAAGGGTTGAACGTCCGCCAGCTTGAAAAACTGATCCAACAAGCGAACGAAAATGTTTCACGTGAAACATCGAAGCGGAAACCGCCGGAAAAAAGCGTGTTTATTCGGGAAAGCGAATCGTTGCTGCGCGAAAAATTCGGGACGAACGTCACGATTAAACAAACGAGGAAAAGAGGAAAAATTGAAATTGAGTTTTTTTCTCCGGAAGATTTAGAGAGAATATTAGAACTGCTCGATGTGCGGTTCGACGAGTAAGTCGGCCCTTTGATCAAGGCCGGTTTATTTTTTTGCAAGAGAGGGTTGGACATCATGGTGTTGTTAGGAACGATTGTCAATGGAGTGAGCATTATCGCCGGGGCGTTGATTGGAAAATGGCTTCATCGCATCCCCGAGCGAGTGAAGGAAACGGTGATGGGGGGGATTGGGCTTGCGGTGGCGCTGCTTGGCATACAAATGGGAATGAAAAGCGAACAGTTTCTCGTTGTTATTTTCAGCCTTGTTTTCGGCGGCATTCTCGGGGAGTGGTGGAACTGGGAGGAAAAGCTGAACCGGCTCGGTCAATGGCTCGAGGTGAAAGTGAGCGGAAACGGGCAAGGAAGCATCGCTAAAGGGTTTGTCAGCGCAACGTTGTTGTTTGTCATCGGGGCGATGGCCATCGTCGGAGCGCTTGACAGCGGGCTGCGCGGCGACCATAGCGTCTTGTATACGAAATCGATTTTAGACGGCTTTGCCAGTGTCATTTTGACGACGACGCTCGGCATCGGCGTCATCTTCTCCGCCTTGCCGGTCGTTGTTTATGAGGGGAGCATCGCGCTGTTGGCGACGCAAATCGAACGGTTTGTGCCGAAGGAAGTGCTCGATTCGTTCATCGCCGAATCAACGGCGACCGGAGGCATTTTAATTATGGCCATTGGACTCAATATGCTCGGTTTGACGAACATTCGCGTGGCCAATTTGCTGCCGAGCATTCTCATTACGGCAGCCGCCGTTTTCATTCTTTCACTCGTTTAACGACCGGTTGTTTTGGCCGGACAGAAAAGAAATCCCCTCCTTGAACAGCTGACCAAGAGGGGGATTTGCTGCCTACCATAATGAATGCCGGTCTGTTGAGAGCGGAGGGGCAGCGAGCCGCTCTTTTCGGAGGATGAACCGCTCCGCTTCGTAAATGCCATTGGCGATCGTTTTCGCCATATTCATGACAAGATGGAGGCGCGTATTTTGCAGGACGAAAAACTCCATAAACCCGCTGACATTGACAACCCCAGTAATATGGGCGTCGCCGACGGGAAGGAGCTGTTTGTTGACCCCAGCCCCAGGGCGGACGGGTCCTTTGGCAATCGTGATGGCGCCGACGCTTTTCAGCCGCCCGAGGCAGGCATCGACCGCGATCATGAACGGATCGTTATGAATGAGTCGAATGGCTTCTACCTTTTCTTCCAAATTAACGGCATGGATTGGTTCTTCGAGTGTTCCGTACACGTGGAAGCGAGCCAACGGCTTCTCTTTGAGCATCGTGCCGACGAGCGGTCCAAGCGAATCGCCGGTCGAGCGGTCTGTGCCGATGCAAACGATAGCGACCGGCTGAGCGAGCGGGTCGGGAAGCAGTGAGGCGACCCGCCAAGCGATCGACGACACCGCCCCTTGCTCATCGTAAAACACGCGGTCCCTTTCCTCCTTGGATGAGTAAAATATCGATGGTATGCTCATTCGCTTCACTCCTACTTTCGTTTCAAAAGTATTAACAGTATACGGAAAATAAAAGAATGATATACATTTCATTGTTCGTTTTCTTGCCTTTTCTTCGCGATAACGGGATATCGGGCTACAAATCAGCGGCCGGTCTTGTTAAAATAAAAGCGCAGAACAAGAAAAAAGATTGAGGTGTCGCCAACGTTGAACACGATGGAAAAAACGATGAGCCGATTGTTCGCATTTTTGATAGATGAGAAATTGTGGCTCCAGATCGGAAAAGGGACGCTGAAGATTGTTCTTATCCTACTCATATGCGCCATTGCGGTGAAAGTGTTGAAAATTGCCGTTCATAACATGTTCAAAGTGCGACAGAAGGCGCCGATCCGCATTTCCGAACGGCGGGAGGCGACGCTCGTTCGGCTGCTCGACAACGTCATTACGTACGTACTATATTTTATTGCGCTCTTGATGATTTTAGATACGTTTGGCGTTCCCGTCAAAGCGCTGCTCGCCGGGGCTGGGGTCGTCGGGCTGGCCGTGGGTTTTGGCGCACAAAGCTTAGTGAAAGACATCATCACTGGATTTTTCATCATTTTTGAAGACCAGTTTGCGGTCGGCGATTATGTGCGCATTGGCAATTTTGAAGGGTATGTTGAAACGATTGGGCTTCGGGTGACGAAAATTAAAAGTTGGACCGGGGAAGTGCACATTTTGCCAAACGGCAGCATCACTCAAGTGACGAACTATTCACTGCACAACAGCCTCGCTGTCGTTGACGTCAGCATCGCCTATGAAGAAGACATTGAAGAGGCGGAGGAAGCCATCCGCGAGCTTCTTCCGCAGCTGCCGGCGAAGTATGAAGACATGGTCGCCCCGCCGGAATTGCTTGGCGTGCAAAATTTAGCCAGCTCGGAAGTCATATTGCGCATCACGTGCGAAACGAAGCCGATGCGCCATCTGGCGGTCGCTCGGGCGATCCGCAAGGAAGTAAAGCTGCTGTTGGACGAACGGGGAATCGAAATCCCATACCCACGGCTTGTGCTGCATCGCCGCGACGAACAAGAGCAGCCCGAGGCAAAGCCGCAACGGGAGCAATCGTTGTCATAGGGAGGTGGATCGATGGAAGAGAAACAGTTCGGCCTATACGATATCGTCGAAATGAAAAAGCCGCACCCATGTGGAACGAATCGTTGGAAAGTGATTCGCTTGGGCGCTGACATCCGCATTAAATGCGAAGGGTGCGCCCATAGCGTTTTGTTGCCGCGCAAAGAGTTTATCCGCAAAATGAAAAAAGTGCTCGTCAAGCATGAAGAATAAGCAAATGAATCATGGTGGCGAGGCCATGCTCTTTTGTTGCGAAGGGGAAGGGAGAAAATGACGGAAACGACGCATGTAACATCATGTCCGCTCAACTGCTGGGACGTATGCGGGCTGAAGGTGACGGTGAACGAGGGGAAAGTCGTACGGGTTGACGGCGACGAACACCATCCCATCACGAAAGGGAACATTTGCGGACGCGGGCGGATGTTGAAAGAGCGGGTAAACGCCAAAGAACGCCTTCTCTATCCGTTGAAAAAAGTAAGCGGGCAGTTCGTTCGCATTTCTTGGGAAGAGGCGCTTGATGACATCGCCGGGAAAATGCGGAAGTTGAAAGAACAATTTGGGCCGACAGCCGTGCTTCACAGCCATGATTACGCCAACAACGGGCTGCTGAAAAACCTGGACCGCCGTTTTTTTAATTGTTATGGTGGGGCAACAGAGCTTATCGGCAGCCTTTGCTGGGGCGCGGGCATTGAGGCGCAGACATGGGATTTTGGCAACGCCTACAGCCATGCGCCAGAAGATATCGACAACAGCCGCCACATCGTCATTTGGGGGCGAAACGTCGCCCGCACGAACATGCATTTATTCGAGCGGTTGCTTGCCGCGAAAAAACGCGGGGCGACAATTGTGGTCATCGATCCGCTGTTTGGCCCGACGGCGCGCATCGCCGATCAGTACGTATGCATCAAGCCGGGAATGGACGCTTTTTTGGCGATGGGCATTATGAAAGAGCTGCTTCGACTCGGGTTGGAGGACCGGGCCTTTATCAAGCAACACACAATTGGGTTTGATGATGTCAAACAACTATTGCAGACAATTTCGTTGGCGGAGATTGAGCGGCATACCGGTGTTAGCCGCGATCAAATGACGGAGCTGGCCCGGCTTTACGGGGACCGGCCGACCGCAACGTATCTTGGCCTTGGCATGCAACGCTATGCGAACGGCGGCAATACAATCCGATGGATCGATGCCCTTGTCGCCGCAAGCGGCAACGTTGGCATTCCGGGTGGAGGGGCGAATTTTGGCAACTTGCAGGTGGGCGAGTGTTTTGATAAAGCCGCATTGACGCTCCCAGAGCGGAAAACGGCATCGCGCACATGGACGATGATGAAGCAGGGAGAAGAGATATTGCGGGCGAATGATCCTCCGATCGGCATGGTGATCGTCACGTGCGGCAACCCGCTCGCTCAAGTGCCGAACACGAACTTGATGAAAAAAGCGTTCGCTTCCGTTGAAACGGTGGTTGTGTTTGAGCAGTTCATGACCGATACGGCTGCAATGGCTGATTATGTTTTGCCAGTAGCGGCTTCGTTTGAAGAGGAAGACGTCTATTGTTCATCGATGTACCATGCGTATTTGAACTACGGGCCGAAGCTTGTCGACCCGCCGGGTGAGGCGAAGCCGGACTTGTGGATTTGGACGGAGCTGGCAAAAAGGCTCGGGTTTGGGGATGATTTTGCCTATACGCGTGAGCAGTTTCTTGCGATGGCGCTCCGGCCGTTGGAGCATCACGGCATTACGCTGAAGCGATTGAAAACAGAACACCGCGTCCTTTTGCCTGTCGAACCGGTGCCATGGCGCGACCGCCGGTTTCAAACGCCAAGCGGAAAATACGAATTTACGTCAACCATCGCCAAGAAAAAAGGGATGGATGGCCGGCTGCAAATCATGTATCCGGCCGAATCGGAGGAGTCCAATCCGGCACTAGCCGCCAAATATCCGTATCGGCTGTTGACGATCCATCCGCTCCGTTCGAATCATTCGCAACATTATCCGCTCATCCCAGCGCTTCAGACAGTCCGCATTGAGGTAGCGGCTGATGTTGCTGCGGCAAAGGGTCTTGCCGATGGCGACCGGGCGCGTGTTTACAACGACCGTGGATCGCTCGTGGGAACGGTCAAGGTGCTTGATGGCGCCTATCCAGGCACGATCAACATTGACGAAGGACAATGGGGAGTGTTCGGCGGGCCGGTCAACGTCCTCACGTCCGATTTGGAGTCGGATAACGGCTGCGGCAGCACGCTGTATGACTGTTTGGTCAATATTGAAAAAGTCACGTCGGAAGCAAAGTAAGCGGTTCACAGTTGCTTCGGATCAGTAGAAAAAAGATATTGTCGATGACAAAATGCGGTTTGAGGCTGTTGATCCGAAAAGATGATTTTGTCATCCAAGTGTTGGGAAAAGGGCGCAAACTTCCGCCTTTTTTGAAGCGGGTGGGAGAGGAAACATTCCCCGCTTGCGGCTCGCTTGTCATTTTCTGCGCCAGCCCATATAATGAGGAAAGATGTGAACGGGAAAGAGGAGTGGAACGAATGGGATTGACAGCAGGAATCGTCGGATTGCCGAACGTCGGCAAATCGACGCTGTTTAACGCCATTACAAAAGCAGGTGCTGAGTCAGCCAACTATCCGTTTTGCACAATTGAGCCGAACGTCGGTGTCGTCGAAGTGCCCGATGAGCGGCTCGATGTATTGACGGAAATGTTTCGGCCGAAGCGGACGGTGCCGACTGTTTTTGAATTTACCGATATCGCGGGCATCGTCAAAGGGGCGAGCAAAGGAGAGGGGCTTGGCAACAAGTTTTTGTCTCACATCCGGCAAGTCGATGCAATTTGCCAAGTCGTCCGCTGCTTCAGTGATGAAAACATCACCCACGTGGCGGGCAAAGTCGACCCGCTCGCCGATATCGAAACGATCAATTTGGAGCTCGTGTTGGCTGATTTAGAAACGATTGACAAACGAATCGAGCGGGTCGGCAAAATCGCCAAGCAAAAGGATAAAGAGGCGGCGTTTGAATACGACATTTTGCGGCGGTTGAAGGAGACGCTCGAAGACGGCAAGCCGGCGCGCACACTCGAGTTCACTGATGAAGAGATGAAAGTCGTCAAGCAGCTGCATTTGTTGACGATAAAGCCGATGCTTTACGTCGCCAATGTCGGCGAGGAAGATATCGCTGACCCTAGCGGCAATCCGTTTGTCAAGGACGTGCGCGAGTTTGCGAAGCGCGACAACGCTGAAGTCATTGTTGTCTGCGCCAAAATCGAAGAGGAAATCGCTGAGTTCAGCGATGAGGAAAAACGGCAATTTTTACAGGAGCTCGGCATCGAGCAGTCTGGCCTTGACCAGCTTATCCGCGCCGCTTACAGCTTGCTCGGATTGGCGACGTTTTTCACCGCCGGCGAGCAGGAGGTGCGGGCGTGGACGTTCCGCAAAGGGATGAAAGCGCCGCAATGCGCCGGCATCATCCATTCCGACTTTGAGCGAGGGTTTATTCGCGCGGAAACGGTGTCGTACGATGACCTTGTCGCGGCTGGATCGATGGCGGCGGCGCGCGAAGCCGGAAAAGTGCGCTTGGAGGGAAAAGACTACGAAGTGCAAGACGGCGACATTATGCATTTCCGGTTCAACGTGTAACCATCGGTTCGAGGGCAGGGCGGATGCAGCAGGTCACGGCATGGGGCCGTTTTTGGCTTGGTCATACGGATGGAAGATGTTTGCGCCGACGGAATGCGGCAAACTGCCTTGCTTATCGTTGTCGGTCATGGTATAATCAACAAATGTGAGTAATGGTGATTGCTCCTTGCTCTTCGAATGGAAGGGCCGCTTAGACCAAAAGGAGGTGACGAGCGTGAGAAAGTACGAAATCATGTACATCATCCGCCCGAACATGGACGATGAAGCGAGACAAGCTCTCGTGGAACGGTTCAACAACGTGTTGAAAGAAAACGGCGCGGAGATTACGAACGTGACGGATTGGGGCAAGCGCCGCTTAGCCTATGAAATTCAAAAATACCGCGACGGCTATTACATGATCGTCAATGTCGTATCGGAGCCGAAAGCGGTGCAAGAATTCGACCGCTTAGCGCGCATCAGCGAAGACATCATCCGTCATATCGTCGTCAAAGAAGAAGAATAATCTTTTCGACATGATTAAGAGGTGGTTCTGATGATTAACCGCGTCATTTTGGTCGGCAGGTTAACGAGAGATCCGGAGTTGCGTTACACTCCAAGCGGAGTGGCTGTTGCCACGTTTACGCTCGCGGTCAACCGTCCGTTTACAAATCAGCAGGGCGAGCGGGAAACGGATTTTATTCAATGTGTCGTTTGGCGCCGCCAGGCGGAAAACGTCGCCAACTTTTTGAAAAAGGGGAGCTTGGCTGGTGTCGATGGCCGACTGCAAACCCGCAGCTATGAAAATCAAGAAGGTCGGCGCGTGTACGTGACGGAAGTGGTGGCTGATAGCGTCCAATTTCTTGAGCCGAAAGGAACGAGCGAGCAGCGAGGGGCAACAGCAGGCGGCTACTATGGGGATCCATTCCCATTCGGGCAAGATCAGAACCACCAATATCCGAACGAAAAAGGGTTTGGCCGCATCGATGACGATCCTTTCGCCAATGACGGCCAGCCGATCGATATTTCTGATGATGATTTGCCGTTTTAATAAACAAGTCGCTTGAAGCCCCTGTCTCTAAACAACGCGCAGGCAGCGGGCCATTCCACCGATGAGGAAACGATGGCAACGGAAAGGAGGAAATAGCATGGCAGGACGGAAAGGCGGCCGCGGCAAACGCCGCAAAGTATGTTACTTCACGGCGAACAACATTACGCATATCGACTACAAAGATGTCGATTTGCTGAAAAAGTTCATTTCTGAACGTGGTAAAATTTTGCCGCGCCGTGTAACGGGAACGAGCGCGAAATATCAGCGCAAATTGACGGTCGCGATCAAACGCGCGCGCCAAATGGCGCTTCTGCCGTACGTTGCGGACGAGTGAGCCGAAAGCAAGCAGTAAGGGGGGATCCTTACTGCTTTTTTTATCTCCTCTGACTGAGCGGACTCCCACTCCCAAGCAGAGTGAAAGTGGGGAAGGAGGTCAAATCACCAAAAAACAAAGAAAGGGGAACGTCCATTGCGAAAAACGCACGCCCTCACCGAAGCGGCGATTGAGCTCGCACTGTTTGCTGTTTTGTTTTTGCTTGCGCTGTACGCGCCGGTCATTGGGATTGTCGCCGCTTTGTTTTTAGCGCTTCCGTTTATGGTGTTTACGATGCGCCATGGGTGGATTCCAGCTATGTTGCTGCTGGCGGCGGCCCTTGTCATCTCCGGTTTGATCGGCTCGCTTTTGTCGCTGCCGATGGCGCTTATGTTCGGCACCGTCGGCATGGCAGTCGGCGCGATGCTTTCGAAACAGAAAAACCGTTATCTTGTTCTTCTTGTCGGCGCGCTTGTATTTTTGGCGAATATCGTGCTTGATTACATCATCTCGATTCAATTTTTGCACGTCGATATGATCCAAGATACGCTTGCGCTCGTGCGAGAATCGTTTGACACGGCAATGAATCTAATGAAGGGAATGGGACAAGCGCCGCCTTTGGAGATGCAAAGGCAGTTCGAACAAGGGCTGAAGCTGATCGGCTATATGGTTCCGACGCTGTTTGTCATCGCTTCGTTTGCGCTGGCGTACGCGACGATCATCGTCTCGCTGCCGGTGATGAAGAGGCTGAAGCTGCCGGTCGGTTCATGGCCGCCGTTTCGCGAGCTTATGTGGCCGAAAACTGTATTGTGGTTGTATGTCTTTGTGCTCCTTCTCTCCTTGTTCCCGTTCAAAGAAGGATCGTTTGCCTATATCGCCGTGTTGAACTTATCGTATGTGTTGCAGCTGGCGATGATTGTGCAAGGATTTTCGTTTCTTTACTACGCCGCTTACAAAAAAGGGGTTGGCAAAGGTGTGGTGGCGGCAGGGACGGTCGTTTGCTTATTCCTGCCTTTTCTACTTTATCTTGTGGCGATATTCGGTATAATTGATTTAGGATTTGATTTGCGCCGCCGCATATGATAATTGGATAAGGCGAGTCATTTCTTCAGTGTAGGAGCTGACTTGAATGTCCCATTTTTATGAAAGGAAAGCGTATCGCTATCCGTTATATGCGTTAGCCGCCCTGGCGGTGCTTATGGCGATTGGCTTGTTTTACTTCCAATGGCTGCTTGGCCTCGTCGCCCTTCTTGGCGTCGGGTTTGTGCTTTATTATGTCATTGGGGCGCAACGCTCCTTGCATAAAGAGTTGGAGCACTATATTTCCAATTTGTCGCACCGGGTGAAAAAAGTAGGCGAGGAAGCGTTGATGCAAATGCCGATCGGCATTATGCTCATCGATGAAGGGGGAGAAATCGAGTGGTCGAACCGTTTTTTGGCCGCCTGCTTTAAGGAACAGACGCTTGTCGGCCGCTCTCTCGCCGAGCTTTCCGAATCGTTGGCCGCTTTTGTGAAAAGGGGAAAAACGGACGAAGAGATCGTCGAATTGAACGGAAAGCAGCTGAAAGTGGTCATTCGCCGCCCTGAACGGCTTCTTTACTTTTTTGATGTTACTGAGCATTTGGAATTGAAGCGGCAGTACGAAGCGGAACGGCTGGTGCTCGCCATTATTTTTCTTGACAATTATGATGAAATTACGCAAGGGATGGACGATCAGGCAAAAAGCCAACTAAACAGCCTCGTCACTTCCGTGTTGAACCGGTGGGCGAACGACTATGGCATTTTTTTGAAGCGGACGTCATCCGACCGATTTATTGCCGTATTGAACGAACATATTCTTGGGCGGCTCGAGAAAAGCAAATTTTCCATTCTCGACGAAGTGCGAGAGCAGACGGCAAAACATCATGCCCAGCTGACGCTGAGCATCGGCATCGGCGCCGGCGTGTCCCAGCTCCCGGAGCTCGGGGCGCTCGCTCAATCAAGCTTGGACTTAGCGTTGGGGCGCGGGGGCGATCAAGTCGCGATTAAGCAAGGAAATGGAAAAGTGAAGTTTTACGGCGGCAAAACGAACCCGATGGAAAAGCGGACGCGCGTCCGCGCCCGCGTTATTTCCCATGCGCTTCGCGAACTGATTGCAGGAAGCGACAAAGTGCTCATCATGGGCCATAAATATCCCGATATGGACGCCATGGGAGCGGCGATCGGCGTTTTAAAAGTCGTCCAATCGAACCAAAAGGAAGGGTTTATCGTCGTCGATCCGGCCAAAACGGATGCCGGGGCGCAACGGTTGCTTGAGGAAATGAAAAAACATGCTGAATTATGGTCAAGATGCCTAAAGCCGGAGCAGGCGCTTGAGCTCGTCACCGAGGATACGCTTTTGATCGTCGTCGATACGCATCGTCCGTCGCTCGTCATTGAAGAGCGGCTATTGTATCGCACCGACCATATCGTCGTCATTGATCACCATCGCCGCGGCGAAGAGTTCATTGAGGCGCCGATTCTCGTCTATATGGAGCCTTATGCTTCTTCGACATCGGAACTCGTCACCGAGCTGTTAGAGTACCAACCGAAACGGATGAAGCTGACGATGCTCGAAGCGACCGCCCTGCTTGCCGGCATCGTCGTCGACACGAAAAGCTTTACGCTCCGCACCGGCTCGCGGACGTTCGACGCCGCGTCATACTTGCGCGCCCAAGGAGCGGATACGGTGCTTGTGCAAAAATTGCTGCGGGAAAGCATCGCCAACTACATCAAACGGGCGAAATTGATCGAACGGGCGGTGATCGATGAGCATGGCATCGCCATCGCCAAAGGGGGCGAGAACGAGGTGCACGACCAAGTGTTGATTGCGCAAACGGCCGATACGCTTCTCACTTTAAGCAGCGTCGTTGCTTCGTTCGTCATTTCCAAGCGGTCCGACGGGACGGTCGGCATCAGCGCCCGCTCGCTCGGCGATGTCAACGTGCAAGTCATTATGGAACGGCTTGGTGGAGGCGGACATTTGACAAACGCCGCTGCCCAATTGTCCGAAGTGACGGTGGAAGAGGCGGAGCGGCAGCTGCGTGAAGCCATTCATGACTATTTCGAGGGGGGGAAGCCATCATGAAAGTCATTTTTTTAAAAGATGTGAAAGGAAAAGGGAAAAAAGGGGAAATCAAAGACGTCGCCGACGGTTACGCAAACAACTTTTTGTTCAAACAAGGGCTCGCCATTGAAGCGACGCCGGCGAACATCAAAGCGCTCGAGGCGCAAAAACAAAAAGAGCAGCGCCAAGCGGCGGAAGAACTGGCCAATGCGAAAAAACTGAAAGAAGAGCTCGAGAAGCTGACGGTGGAAATTCCGGCGAAAGCGGGCGAGGGAGGCCGTTTGTTTGGTTCAATCACGAGCAAGCAAATCGCTGAGGCGCTTCAGGCCCAGCACGGCTTGAAGCTTGACAAACGGAAAATCGAGCTTGCTGATGCCATTCGCTCCCTCGGATATACGAATGTGCCGGTGAAGCTCCATCCGGAAGTGACAGCGACCTTAAAAGTGCACGTCAAGGAACAAAAATAACGGCAGCAATGATGCCCCCGCCCGCTATGGCGGGGGCATTATCGACGGAGATGAAACGGGGGAAAGGCGGTGAGACGATGAGCGAACTTTTTTCAGAACGAATTCCTCCGCAAAGCATTGAAGCCGAGCAGGCCGTGCTTGGCGCTGTGTTTTTGGATCCCACTGCGCTGACGCTCGCCTCGGAACGATTAATTCCCGAAGACTTCTACCGCGCGGCCCATCAAAAAATTTTCCACGCCATGCTTCGCGTCGCTGATAAAGGCGAGCCGGTCGATTTAGTGACGGTGACGGCGGAACTGGCCGCTTTGGAGCAGCTGGAGGAAGTGGGCGGTGTCTCCTACTTAAGCGAGCTTGCCGATTCTGTGCCGACAGCGGCCAACGTCGAATACTACGCCCGCATTGTTGAAGAAAAATCATTGCTTCGCCGCCTCATTCGCACGGCGACATCGATTGCCCAAGATGGCTATACAAGGGAAGATGAAATTGACGTTTTGCTCGATGAAGCGGAACGGAAAATTATGGAGGTTTCCCAACGGAAACATTCAGGCGCCTTTAAAAATATTAAAGATGTTCTCGTACAGACGTATGACAACATTGAAATGCTCCATAACCGGAACGGGGACATCACCGGCATCCCGACCGGATTCACTGAACTCGACCGGATGACGTCCGGATTTCAGCGCAGCGACTTGATTATCGTCGCCGCCCGGCCATCGGTCGGGAAGACGGCATTCGCATTAAACATCGCCCAAAATGTGGCGACGAAGACGAACGAAAATGTCGCGATTTTCAGCTTGGAAATGAGCGCCCAGCAGCTTGTGATGCGGATGCTTTGCGCCGAAGGCAACATCAACGCCCAAAACTTGCGCACTGGCAAGCTGACGCCGGAAGATTGGGGCAAGCTGACGATGGCGATGGGCAGTTTGTCAAACGCCGGCATTTATATTGACGATACGCCGAGCATCCGCGTCAGCGACATTCGCGCCAAATGCCGCCGCTTGAAACAGGAAAGCGGCCTCGGCATGGTGGTGATCGATTATTTGCAGCTCATTCAAGGAAGTGGGCGCAACCGGGAAAACCGCCAGCAGGAAGTGTCGGAAATCTCCCGTTCGTTAAAGGCGCTCGCCCGCGAGCTCGAAGTGCCGGTCATCGCTTTGTCACAGCTGTCGCGCAGCGTTGAGCAGCGCCAGGACAAGCGGCCGATGATGTCCGATCTTCGCGAATCGGGGAGCATTGAGCAAGACGCTGATATCGTTGCCTTTTTGTATCGCGACGACTACTACAACAAAGATTCCGAGAACAAAAACATCATCGAAATCATTATCGCCAAACAGCGGAACGGCCCGGTCGGGACGGTGCAGCTCGCCTTTATTAAAGAGTACAATAAATTCGTCAACTTAGAGCGCCGTTTCGATGAGGCGCAAATTCCACCGGGGGCGTAAGACGGACCGCGCTGCCGGCGGCGGGCGCCTTTTTGTTCTTTTGGCCTTTGACTATTTCCTCGTTTACACCCGCGGCGTTAAAGAGGGAGCCTTCCTGATCATTGATAAACGAATAAAAAAGACGATATTTTCTTTTAATGTTCGTGTTTCATTGACTTTATGGCTGAAAACTGGTACACTGACAATGTTTAGACCGAGGAAACTGGAGGTGCTCGCCATGTCGTCAGTCGTTGTTGTCGGCACGCAATGGGGCGATGAAGGGAAAGGGAAAATTACGGACTTTTTATCGGAAAATGCGGAAGTGATTGCCCGGTATCAAGGGGGAAACAATGCCGGACACACGATCGTGTTCAACGGGGAAAAGTATAAGCTGCACTTGATCCCGTCGGGCATTTTTTATAAAGATAAAATTTGCGTCATCGGCAATGGGATGGTCGTCGATCCGAAGGCGCTCGTTGCGGAGCTTTCGTATTTGCACGAGCGCGGCATTTCGACTGATAATTTGCGCATCAGCAACCGCGCTCATGTCATTTTGCCGTATCATTTGAAATTGGACGAGCTTGAGGAAGAGCGGAAAGGGGCAAACAAAATCGGCACGACAAAAAAAGGAATTGGGCCGGCGTACATGGACAAGGCGGCGCGCATCGGCATCCGCATTGTTGATTTGCTTGACCGCGACGTGTTTGCCGAAAAGCTGGAGCGCAACTTGAGGGAGAAAAATACGCTGCTTGAAAAAGTGTACGGGGTCGAAGGCTTCCGGTTGGAGGACATTTTTGAGGAGTATTACGAGTACGGCCAGCACATCGCCAAATACGTCTGCGACACATCGGTCGTATTGAACAATGCGCTCGATGAAGGGCGCCGCGTCTTGTTCGAAGGAGCGCAAGGCGTCATGCTTGACATTGACCAAGGAACGTATCCGTTTGTCACGTCGTCGAATCCAGTCGCTGGCGGGGTAACGATCGGCGCCGGTGTCGGGCCGACGAAAATCAAGCATGTCGTCGGGGTGGCGAAAGCCTATACGACGCGCGTCGGCGACGGGCCGTTCCCGACAGAGCTGCACGATGAAATCGGCGACCGCATTCGCGAAGTCGGCCGCGAGTATGGGACGACGACCGGCCGTCCGCGCCGCGTCGGTTGGTTTGACAGTGTTGTTGTCCGTCATGCCCGCCGGGTGAGCGGCATTACGGACTTGTCGCTTAACTCGATCGATGTGTTGACCGGCATTGAAACGTTGAAAATTTGCGTCGCCTATCGCTACCGCGGCCAAGTGCTCGAAGAATTTCCAGCCAGCTTAAAAGTGTTGGCCGAATGCGAGCCGATTTATGAAGAACTTCCTGGCTGGACGGAAGATATCACCGGGGTGAAAAGTCTAGACGAGCTGCCGGCGAACGCCCGCCATTACGTCGAGCGCATTTCCCAGCTCACCGGCATCCCTCTTTCGATTTTCTCCGTCGGACCGGACCGTTCGCAAACGAACGTCGTCCGCAGCGTCTACGCGTAAGCGGCAACAGTGGACGGTGGCAGGCAGCGTATAAACAAGGCAAACGACAGGCATAGATGCGCGCGCGTCTATGCTTTTTTCTTTGATAGGCTCCTCAAAATGGCAATCGGCAAAGGATGATTTCATGTTCATAACATGGTAAATTAGTAATGATAGGATTCCATCGCAAAAGGAAGGATGTGAGCGAGATGGAAAAACGCATTTTAGTCGTTGATGATGAAAAACCGATTGCCGATATTTTGCAATTTAATTTGCAAAAAGAAGGATATGAAGTCATTTGCGCCTACGACGGCGAAGAAGCGCTGCAAAAAGTTGAAGAAACGATGCCGGACTTGATTTTATTGGATATTATGTTGCCGTTAAAAGATGGCATGGAAGTATGCCGTGAAGTGCGGAAAAAGTATGATATGCCGATCATTATGCTGACAGCGAAAGATTCCGAGATTGATAAAGTGCTTGGGTTGGAGCTTGGTGCGGACGATTATGTGACAAAGCCGTTCAGCACGCGCGAGCTCCTGGCGCGGGTGAAGGCAAACTTGCGCCGCCATGCGCAAACGGCCAACCAAGAAGAAGGAGAAAACGAAACAAATGAAATCGTCATTGGCCCGCTCGTCATCCGTCCGGACGCGTATGTCGTGCAAAAGCGGGGGGAAACAATTGAACTGACCCACCGCGAATTTGAACTGCTTCATTACTTAGCGAAGCATATCGGCCAAGTGATGACGCGCGAGCATTTGCTGCAAACCGTCTGGGGCTACGATTACTATGGCGATGTGCGCACCGTGGACGTGACGGTAAGACGTCTGCGTGAAAAAATTGAGGACAACCCTTCCCACCCGAATTGGATCGTCACAAGACGGGGAGTCGGCTATTACTTGCGCAATCCGGAACAGGAGTCATGAGCCAGCATGAAAAAAGTAGGTCCATTCCGTTCGATTCATTTTAAGTTTGTCATCATTTATGTATTACTGATTCTCGTCGCCATGCAAATCATCGGCGTGTACTTCGTTCGCAAGCTGGAAACGGAGCTTGTGCAGAACTTTAAAAACTCATTAAACGAACGGGTGACCTTGCTCGCCTATAACGTCGAGCAGGCGATGAATCGGGAGCGCGATGAAAAAAGCCCGACATTGGAAGAAGACATCCGTTCGCTTCTTCATGATTTCGTTTCCCAAGACATTTCCGAAGTGCGCGTCATCGATGAGAAAGGGAAAGTGCTTGCGACATCCAATCCGTATATGCAAAACATCGTCGGAAAGCGGACGACCGAGATTTATGTAAAACGTTCCCTCGTCACCGGCGAAATCGTCGACCGGATGCTGCTCGATTCGAAAACAGGTCATCGCATGTACATTTCGTCGACTCCGATCAAAACGAGCGGCGAAATCAAAGGTGTCATTTACGTCATCGCCTCGATGGAAAACGTCTTTTCGCAAATGCGGCAAATCAATATGATTTTGGCGACCGGGACGGGGATCGCTCTCGCCATTACCGCCGTGCTCGGCATTTTTTTGTCCCGCACGATCACCCGGCCGATTTCCGATATGCGCCGGCAAGCGCTGGCGATGACGAGGGGAGATTTCTCCCGCAAGGTCAAAGTGTACGGCTATGATGAAATCGGCCAATTGGCGATGACGTTCAATAATCTGACCAAAAAACTGCAGGAAGCGCAGGCGACGACGGAAGGGGAACGGCGCAAGCTCGAGTCCGTCTTGACGCATATGACTGATGGCGTCATTGCGACCGACCGTCGCGGGCGCGTCATTCTCATTAACGATGCAGCGTTAAACATTTTGAATGTTTCACGTGAAACAGTGCTGTCGAGTTCGATCGTCGACGTGCTTGGCATTGCCGACCAGTATACGTTTGAAACGCTGCTTGAGGAGCGCGATTCGCTCATTTTAGATTTCAGCACGGATGAGGAACTGTATATTTTGCGCGCGTCGTTATCGGTGATTCAAAAAGAGGGCGGATTTGTCAACGGGTTGATCGTCGTTTTGCACGACATTACCGAACAGGAAAAAATCGACCGCGAGCGGCGGCAGTTTGTCGCCAATGTGTCGCATGAATTGCGCACGCCGCTCACCACGATGAAAAGCTACTTAGAAGCGCTCGCTGACGGCGCTTGGCAAGATAAAGACATCGCGCCGAGGTTCATTCAAGTCGTGCAAAATGAAACGGAACGGATGATTCGGCTTGTCAACGACTTGCTCCATCTGTCCAAGCTCGACAGCAAAGACTACAAGCTGAAGAAAACGTGGATCAATTTTTCAGCCTATTTCCATAAAGTCATTGACCGATTTGAGTTGACGAAAAGCGACAACATCCGGTTCGTTCGCAAAATTCCGCGCGAGGCGATTTTTATTGAAGTTGATGAAGATAAAATTACGCAAGTGTTAGACAACATTATTTCGAACGCTTTGAAGTACTCTCCGCAAGGAGGGACGATTACATTTCGCGTCCGCAAACTTGCTGATGAAATTATTGTCAGCGTCAGCGACGAAGGAGTCGGCATTCCGAAAGCCGACTTGGCAAAAATTTTCGAACGGTTTTACCGGGTCGACAAGGCCAGGTCGCGCAAATTGGGCGGTACGGGGCTTGGGCTGGCCATTGCCAAAGAAGTCGTTCTTGCCCATGGCGGGACGATTTGGGCAGAAAGCAAGGAGCATAAAGGAACGACGATTTATTTTACGCTGCCGCTAGAACGCGAGCAAAAGGATGACTGGTGCGATGTATGAAACGATCAAAACCATCGTGTTGACGTTGCTTGTGCTCATCAGCATTACCTTAACGTTTGCCTTATGGACATATCATCCGAAATACGACGTGCTGCAAAACGACGAATACATTCAACACGTCTCCGTGAGCAATACGCAAGTGGATACAGCGATGGTCGTGCAGCCAAAGCAGATTCTCATTCATAAAAACGGCGTCCCCTATGCTGTGACGAAAGACGAAGAGAAAAATGAAGTGCTGAAAGAAATGAGAAGATGGACGCTTGATGATTTCGAAGATGTTTCGTCTTCTGTTCCGCAAGGGAAGTTTTTATCGTTTTTAAACGGCAAAGAGCGGCTTGAGATCATTTACCCCGATGAGGTGCCGATCGACATATACCGATTGATTTTCACGATCGATGACAGGGGGCTCGACGGCTTGGCGTTTGACCGCCTGCTCGTCCCGCTCGGCGGGAAGGACGAGTTCCCCATCTACTTCATCGCGACCGACAAGCGCAAAATTTACAAGGCGATTGCCAGCGATGCCTCCTTATCGGCGATCGGCCGGCTGGCGAAAGAAGCGAGCCATTTTCCGCGTTATTTCGCTTATCCGGTCAGCGAAACGAAGCAGTTGTATTTGCCGGAAAAAGAAGTGGTGCTCAGCAGTCTGCAATATTATACCGACGAGCTGGACGCAGACAAGTTTAAAGAAGCGCTCTTTAGCGATCCAAGCTTTGTCAAAAAAGATTTGATTCCGTTTGGCGAAGAATATACAGACGGTTCGCGGCTGATGGACGTCGATTTTCTTCAACGGATGCTGCTGTATGTGAATCCAGCGGCGCGCGTCTCGAATATGGGACAAACGGAGCAAGAAACCCATATCATCCAAAAAAGCATTGATTTCGTCAATGAGCATGGCGGTTGGACGGATCTGTATCATTTCGCCCGCTGGAGCGAGGAGGATCGAAAAGTCACGTTCCGGCTTGTCGTCAACGGCTATCCAGTCTTTAATGAATACGGCATGTCAGAAATCGTGGAGACGTGGGGAGCGTCCGATTTGATGAAATACCAGCGTCCGCTCTTCCGCCTTGAAATCGCGGATCGCAACCGCACACCAAAAACGCTGCCGTCCGGCCATGAGGTCGTCAACTGGTTCGAACAGACGAAAGGCGTTCGCAAATCGCTCATCAAAGATATCGCCATCGGCTATGAGCTCATCAAAGATCCGGAGCGGGAAAAAGTCATCCGCCTTGAACCGGCATGGTTCTACTTGTACGGACAAACGTGGAAAAAGGTAAACATGGGCGATGAGGCGGGAGGAGGGGGAACAAATGGACTGGAGTAAAACGAAGACGATTTTTATTATCGTGTTCCTCATCCTCGACTGCTTTTTAGGCTATCAGTTTATGGAAAAACGAAACAGCAGCCAGCTCGATGTCATTTTGGAAACGACGATTGAAGAGCAGCTTGAGGCGAACGGCATTACGTATGTGGATCTGCCTAAAGAAGTGACGAAAGCGGCGTATGTCAGCGGCAAAAGCCGCTCATTCACCATGGCGGATGTAAAAAAGCTGCCCGGGCAAAAAGTGAAAATCGAAGGAGAAACGAAAGTCAAAGGGACGTTCATCGATCCGGTTGCGCTGCCGATTGACGATCCATACCAGCTGCGTGAGTTTTTGCAGCGCTACATCATCGGCGGCGGGCAATATGCCTTTTGGTCGTTTGATGAAAAACAAGGAATCTTGACCTGCTACCAAATGTATGACGGCAAGATGATTTACGGCAATGAAAACAGCAAGCTCGTCATCCATGTCAACGGGAGACGGGAAGCGCTGTCGTATGAACAGACGATGCTCAGCGACTTGGAAAAGTACGAGCGGAAGCAAGATATCGTCCCGGCGATTAAAGCCATTGAGACGTTGTACCGAAAAGGGCATTTGCAGCCGGGCGACCGCGTCACGAAAGTGGAGCTTGGCTATTACGGGCTTGTTCAATTTACTGCATCCCAAGTGTTGACTCCAACTTGGCATATTGTTGTCAATCGGAAGGAAGACTATTTCGTCAATGCGTTTGAAGGGCAAGTGATCAATGATCAAGGAAATGTGCTGGAGTGAAAGAACATGACGATGCGATTTAGTGTGCTGGCCAGCGGCAGCACCGGCAATGCCTTTTACATTGAGACAGACCGCCAGCGCCTGCTTGTTGACGCCGGTTTGAGCGGCAAGCAGCTTGAGGAGTTGTTTGCTGAGATCGGCCGCCATCCAAAGCAGCTTGATGCGCTGCTTGTCACCCATGAACATAGCGACCATATTAAAGGGCTCGGGGTGCTTGCCCGCAAGTATCGGCTGCCGGTGTATGCCAATGAAAAAACGTGGCGGGCGATGGAACAAACGGTCGGCGACATTCCGCCCGAGCAAAAATTTGTCTTTCCGCTCGGCGCGGTAAGGACGTTCGGCGATGTTGACGTCGAATCGTTCGGCGTCTCTCACGACGCCGCCGAGCCGATGTTTTACGTTTTCCACTATGAAGGGAAAAAGCTTGCGTTGCTCACCGATACCGGCTATGTGAGCGAGCGGATCAAAAAGACGATTGAAAACGCGGATGTGTTCGTGTTTGAAAGCAATCATGACGTCGGCATGCTGCGGATGGGGAGATATCCATGGAGCGTCAAGCGCCGCATTTTAAGCGATGTCGGCCATATTTCGAATGAGGAAGCGGGTTTGGCGCTTGCTGACGTGATCGGCGACCGGACAAAGCAAATTTATTTGGCCCATTTGAGCCAAGATAACAATATGAAAGAGCTGGCGCGCATGACCGTGACGCAAGTGTTGGAACAGAAAGGCTTAGCGGTCGGCGCCCGCTTTCGTTTGTATGATACCGATCCGCGTCGGGCGACGGCACTAGCGTATGTATAAAGCCCGTTTTGCCGAAACTGAGGGAGATACATTTGTTGGATTTTTTCTCCTGTTCATGATTTTAATGAGGGATGGAGACGAATGTGGAAAGGAGGGTGAGCATGGGATACTACGACGACCATTATGAGCCGTACGAACAAACGAGGAGGAAGCGGCGCAGCGGATCGTTTGTTTCCGCGCTTGTCGGCGCCGTGTTAGGAGGGCTGCTCGTCCTCATGTCCATTCCGGCGCTTTCCCGTTGGGATATCCTCCCGTATGATGTTGTGCCGAATCAAAGAGCAGAGGAAGAGCCAAAAACAGAGGAAAATGGAACTCCACCGATTCGGCAGAGTGTTTCCGTAGATGTGACGACGGCGGTGACAAAGGCGATCGACCAAGTGTCGGATGCGGTTGTCGGCGTTGTCAACATTCAAGAAGCCAGCTTCTGGTCGCAAGGAGGCGAGGCTGGCGTCGGATCGGGCGTCATTTACAAGAAAGCGGGAGGCCGGGCGTTTATCGTCACGAACCATCATGTTGTTGAAAACGCCAGTCAGCTCGAAGTGAGCCTCAAAGATGGGACGAGAGTGCCGGCGAAGCTGCTCGGCAGTGATGTGCTTATGGATTTAGCCGTCTTGGAAATTGACGCGAAGCATGTGAAAAAAGTCGCCCAGTTCGGCAACTCCGATACGGTGAAGCCAGGCGAGCCAGTCATTGCCATCGGCAACCCGCTCGGTTTGCAGTTTGCCGGCTCGGTGACACAAGGCATTATTTCCGGAACGAACCGGACGGTCGAAGTCGATTTGGACCAAGACGGCGCTCCAGACTGGAACGCAGAAGTATTGCAGACAGATGCGGCGATCAACCCGGGCAACAGCGGCGGCGCTCTTGTCAATATCAAAGGGCAAGTCATCGGCATCAACTCGATGAAAATCGCCCAAGAGGCGGTTGAAGGCATCGGGTTCGCGATCCCGATCAACACGGCCATTCCGATCATTTCGGACTTGGAAAAATACGGACAAGTGCGCCGTCCGTACATGGGCGTTGAACTTCGCTCGCTGAGCGACATCCCATCGTACCATTTGCAGGCGACGCTCCATTTGCCGCCGAACGTAACGGAAGGAGCGGCGGTCATTCAAGTCGTGCCGATGTCGCCGGCCGCACAGGCGGGCTTAAAACAGTTTGATGTCATCGTGGCGCTTGACGGCGAAAAAATCCGCAACGTGCTTGATTTGCGCAAATATTTGTATACGAAAAAATCGATCGGCGACCGGATGGAAGTCACGTTTTATCGTGATGGGAAAAAACGCACGGTCACGATGAAGCTGGCGCGTGAGTCGTATTAAACGAATGGAGGGAGCGAAAACGCTCCTTCTTTTTTCCACAAGGAGAGGGGCGAGAATGATGATATTCACATGTGAAGAACATGTCGACATCGCTATTGATCAATATGTAGATGAAACGGAACAGGCGCCGGATCTCCTGCCTGTGGACAACAGCGAAAAACAGTGCTATTTTTGCTCGAAACAAGCTGTATATGTCGTAGGAGGATAACAGTTTTTTCACAACATGTGGATATGTGTTGTGTATATGTGGATAAATCTTGTTGATAAGCTGTTTATAAGGCAGGGGTTGTTTGTGCATATTTCCATTGTCGCTGTGGGTAAATTGAAGGAAAAATATTTAATCGCTGGAATTAATGAATATACAAAGCGTCTGTCCGCATACGCCAAAATCGACATCATCGAAGTCGCTGATGAAAAAACGTCGGAGCGGGCGAGCGAACTTGAGGAGGAACAAATCAAAGAGCGCGAGGGAGGACGGCTGCTGGCGAAAATTCCGCATGACGCTCACGTCATCGCGCTCGCGATTGAAGGGAAGATGCAATCGTCCGAGCAATTCGCCGCCCGTCTCGATGAGCTCGCCACCTACGGCAAAAGCAAAGTGGTGTTCGTCATCGGCGGCTCGCTTGGCTTAAGCAAACAAGTGATGGCGCGCGCCGATGAGACGCTGTCGTTTTCGAAAATGACGTTTCCACACCAGCTGATGCGCCTCATTTTGCTCGAGCAAATTTACCGCGCATTTCGCATTAACCGCGGGGAACCGTATCATAAGTAAATGGGGTTTTTCCATTTCTTAGTTTCATGATGGGATGAAGACGTTCTATCGCAGATTTATCCATTACGGTTGAATATGGGGGATAAAGTATGAGACATTTGATTCAAATAGCCGTTGCCGCCAATGCAGCACAACGGCTATCCTTCATCAATCACCGTTTGTGTAATGATGAAGCGGTCTCATTATTTTATGGAAATCTTTTTCAATTAAGGAATTTTTAGGTTATTCACTCAAGGGGCGCCGCATTGGTTTGACAGATCGCGAATCTTGATTAAGGTGTTATGCCAAATGACGTTTAGGGAAATATAGCAGGAAAAGAGGGTTGCGCTAAGGAAAAGTCAGGGGAGAGCCGCCTAATTTATGCAACTCCCCCGCATTGGGCTGATACTTTATTTTTGCCGCTTTCTTTCGAACGGAGCAATAAATGGTCGGCATAAATGTACGCTTTTTCAATTGACATCGTTCCTTCTGCTTGACAAAAGTAAAGACCGAACGACGACGTATAGGCAATGGGACGTTTTGCCGCCATATAATCGACCAACACAGTGCTATGGCGCACTGCTTCTCGAATCTCCTCGACAAGCCGGACGCTCTCTTCAAATGTGCGATTACGCAAAAACATCGTAAATTCTTCACCGCCGCTGCGGAACAAAAAATCGCCCTCTTTGAGAAACTGTTTCAAGGTTGAGGCGAAATGGCGGATCACCTCGTCGCCGACGGCATGGTTATACGTGTCGTTGATCGTTTTAAAATTGTCGATATCGGCGACGACGACGCCAATCCATTCACCGGATCCGTTTAGCTTGGCGATCGTTTGATCCATGTAGGCGCGGTTATGGATGCCGGTCAAAAAGTCGGTGTAGGCCATTTTTTCGAAGTGGTCGCGTTCTAGTTTATGCTGGATGCTTTGCGATTTGGAAAAGAACGAGCGGCTGACGAAGTAATTCAGCAAAAATAAGCTCAAAAGCATATCCCACCGCTGTTCTTGCAAAAAGAGAAATAACAGACCGTTTGTCAGCGCCGTTTTTCCCATGTCCATCCAGCTTCTCGTCTTAATAAAATCCAACGCCTCGCGCTGTGTCTGAATGTCGCCGGTTATATAAAAAATGATGATCAGGCAACAGTCAGTCAAAAAGGAAACGACGATGACGAGCAGGAATAAAAGCAGCCAGAAGCCAATGAACGGAATAGACTGAAACAGCGGACCAAGGAGATTGTATAAGGCAAACGCGAGCGAATTGAACGTCACAAACGAGCCGATGTTGCACAATGTGTGCAGCCATTCATCGGGTTCCGCTGTTTTCAAATATTTTTTTGCTATATGTTCAGTCAAGCGAAACAACGCTTCAAAGATAAACAGCCCGAACGGGCCGGCAAATAAGGCGAACGATAAACTATAGTTAATGCCGTAATCAACGGGAATATTGTTTTTCGTTTTGTCTATGACGCGCAAGTGTGAATACAAGCTGGAAAACAGCCAATAAAACAGCAAAGCGATGACATAGGTGCGATCGAAGGAAGGCGGTTCTGACACAAAAACAACAACAATGGATGCGGAAAAAACAGCAAAAATCATCGGTCGTGCTCGGAGTAACATCACAGCTCTCTCTCCTATAAATCTGACCTCTGACAACTTCGGCGTTGATGAAGTGATTCCAAAAAAAAGAAAAGGAAGGCTGCTCACATGCCAGTGGCTTTCAGCAAAAATACGGATTATAGCCGGCGATGGCGAACGGTGAATTTGGAAACCGTCTTTTTTATAGAATCAAGATGTTCCCAATTGGAACAAACGAACATATGGTTACATCTATTATAGTACTATATACACAATTGTGAAAATAGACGAAATGGCATTGTTTTTCGCCTTTTTTCCACAAAATTTGACACATATTGAGTGAAAGTTGGTTCCAATCGATGCCGGTTCTTTCGTGAACTATACAGCTGGATCGTGCTTATTTCGCTGAATGAAAAGGGAAGCAGATAAAGCATAGGTGGTTCTTCCAGTACAGCTAGCGCGATTGCGGCGTTGTCGGCGACGGAAAGGCCGGAAATATCATATCGCCGAATCCGAATACGATTGCGGCGGCTGAGGTGTTTGGCGCTTCTCTTTTCCCGCTTATGACGGCTACGAGCAGCCATGGCTTGTTCGTGGCGTAAGTATGTTGGCGATTTGTTTGCGCTCAAAGGAAGCAGCGCTTCGGTTGGCGAACAACTTATAGTGGAGGCTATTGTCATCGTTTGTGCCAAGACAGCCGTTTCCGATGACTTTTCGTTTTCAAGGTTTGGATGGAGACAAAAGAGGAGGGAAAAAGAATGAAAATCGTTATTGCCCCTGATTCATTTAAAGAAAGCCTTTCTGCGCTCGAAGTCGCCGAGGCGGTCGAGCGTGGGTTTCGCACGGTGTTTCCGGAGGGGGAATACGTTAAGGTGCCGATGGCCGACGGCGGGGAAGGGACGGTGCGGTCGCTCGTTGATGCGACCGGCGGCCGCATCGTCGAAACGGAAGTGACCGGGCCGCTCGGCGAGCCGGTGCGGGCGTTTTTTGGTTTGCTTGGCGATGGGAAGACGGCGGTGATTGAGATGGCCGCCGCCTCAGGGCTGCACCTTGTCCCGCGCGACCGGCGCAACCCATTGGTGACGACGACGCGAGGGACAGGGGAGTTGATCCTTGCAGCGCTGGATGCCGGCGCCACCCACCTCATCATCGGCATTGGCGGCAGCGCGACGAACGACGGTGGGGCCGGCATGGTGCAGGCGCTCGGGGGAAGGCTTTTGGACGAAGACGGCTGCGACATCGGTCCGGGCGGCGGCGCGCTGGCCGATTTGCATGCGATTGACCTTTCCGGTCTCGACCCGCGTCTTGGGGGAGTCCGCATTGACGTGGCGTGCGACGTCGACAACCCGCTTACCGGTCCGAACGGAGCGTCGGCCATTTTCGGTCCGCAAAAGGGGGCGACACCGGACATGGTCGCCGTTCTCGACCGGAATTTGGCGCATTACGCAGATGTCATCCGACGCGATCTCGGCAAACAAGTCGGCGACATCCCGGGAGCGGGTGCGGCCGGCGGGTTGGGGGCGGGACTGCTCGCGTTTCTCCCGGCCGAGCTAAAGCGCGGCGTAGAGATTGTGATCGAGACGGTTCAGCTCGCGGAGCGCGTCAAAGACGCTGACTTGGTCATCACCGGCGAAGGGCGGATTGACGGACAGACGGTGTTCGGCAAAACGCCGATCGGCGTCGCCAAGACAGCGAAACAGTTCGGCGTCCCCGTCATCGGCATCGCCGGGTCGTTGGGCGACGACAGCGCCGTCGTGTTGGATCATGGCATCGACGCGCTGTTTACGATCGTGCCCGGCGTCGTGCCGCTTGAAAAAGCGTTGGAGCAGGCAGAACATTATGTGACACAAACGGCGCGGCATATTGCGTCCGTATACCGTCTTGGCCAAATAGGAAAACAATTCTTCCGTTAATATTTTCGACAAAAGAAGGGGCTGATCCAAAAAGGCGACGCCCCTTAAATGGAACACCATTCGGTCATTTTGTTTCTATGTACAACAGTAATGAGAACGGGTGTCCCAAAAGGATCAGGACACCCTCTTTCGTTTCTATATATACACACCGACCGCTTCTTCCGTACTATATTTTGTGTCTATCCTGAAGACAGACAGCCTTTTGGGACACCCGCGTTTATTTGCCTGTCCGCGGCCACGACGCGATCGCCTGGAGGGAGCCGCGAATGGTGAAACGGCCGAATTGATGCGGCAAAATGAAATGGTCGCCCCGGCGAAGCAAGTATGTCTGTCCTTTGCGGACAAGCTCGCCTTCGCCTTCGAGGATGCTGACGATGAGAAACGGTTTCGTCTGTTCTGACGCGAACGCGTCATGGACGTCCCATTTTTGGACGCCGAAGTAGTCTCCTTCCACGAAGGCCGTCACCGTCGCGCCGGGAAATTCGGCGACATGGGGGTGGACATCGATGTCGCGATGCGGGACGGTCGTGACGTCAATCGCTTTCTCGAGATGAAGCTCGCGCTTCCGCCCTTGGCTGTCGACGCGGTCGTAATCGTAGACGCGGTAGGTTGTATCTGAGCTTTGCTGCGTCTCAAGGACGAGCGTCCCTTCGCAAAGGGCGTGGATCGTGCCGCTTGGGACATAGAAGAAGTCGCCGGGGCGGATCGGCACTTTCCGAAGTAAACGATCCCATTCCCCCGCTTCCATCATCGCGCGCAGCTGCTCCTTCGTCTCGGCGTAATGGCCGTAAATGAGCTCAGCGCCCGGCTTGCAGTCGATGATGTACCAACACTCCGTTTTGCCGAGTTCTCCGCCTTCATGCGTTTTGGCGTATTCATCGTCCGGGTGGACTTGGACTGACAAGTCGGCGTTGGCGTCCAAAATTTTCGTCAACAGCGGGAAGCGGT
Source organism: Geobacillus sp. CAMR5420 (assembly GCF_000691465.1). Lineage (NCBI taxonomy): Bacteria > Bacillati > Bacillota > Bacilli > Caryophanales > Anoxybacillaceae > Geobacillus > Geobacillus sp. CAMR5420. The sequence continues at coordinate 106,404 of NZ_JHUS01000002.1, read as the reverse complement.
CAGACGGGAAGTGGCCGAACAAATCGCGGCGTTCCTCCCATAATTGTCCGAGCGTCATCCCGGCAAACGGTCCGCGGGCGACGACCGTCTGCCCGTGCGGATGGGCGGACACCGCCCAGCATTCCCCTGTTTGCGAAGACGGAATGTCGTAGCCGAATCGTTCGGCGAGCTTCGTGCCGCCCCAAATCCGTTCTTGGAAGACAGGGGTGAGAAAAATCGGTTCAAGGTCCATGCGTCATCCCTCCCGAAAACATCATACAACATGCAGTCCACTCTAATTTTCATCTTATCATGAAATGCGCTATCGGCAAATGAAAACGATAAGGGGGTTAGGAACATACGCTCCCAACCCCCATTGGAACTCAAGGTCGACATGCCGATTGCGACGATGTTCTGCACGCGCCGCCGTCCTGCGTCAGCGCGTCACTTCGCGTCATCAAGTTCAATGCGCGCGAGCGGCTGTTTCGCCGGTCCTTCGATCACATCGCCATCGATCGAGAAGCGCGAGCCATGACATGGGCAGTCCCATGTCCGGTCGCCGCTGTTCCACTCCAGCTCGCAACCCATATGGGTGCACGTCGTGTCGACGACATGGAGCACCCCGGCTTCGTCCTTATAGGCGCCAGCCCGCTTTCCGTTGACCGAGACAACCGCCCCTTCGCCATGCGTCAAATCTTGCGGCCGGCGGACAACCGGTTCGATCTTTCCCTCCAGCAAATGTTTGGCGACGTCAAGGTTTGTCGTGAAAAACTGCTTCATGCTTGGATCAGCGTAAAAGCGCGACGGGGAGTACAAGTCGCGGTATCGGTTGTCGCGGTCGAGGATGAGGTCAGACAAAAGCATCCCGGCGACCGTCCCGTTCGTCATCCCCCACTTCCGGTACCCTGTCGCGACATAAATGTTTGGCGTCCCTGCCGTCATCGGGCCGATGTACGGCACTTTGTCCAGCGTCGTCAAATCTTGGGCGGACCAACGGTAACGGATGTCGTTCACCGTAAACAGCTGCGAAGCGAACGAGGACAGCGCCTCGTAATGACGCATCGTCGGCACGCCTTGGCCGGTTTTATGGTTTTCGCCGCCAATTAGGATAAGCGTCTCGCTGCCTGCCGCTGCGGAGCGGATCGAGCGTTTCGGTTCATCGGCGCTTAAATACATGCCGCCCGGGTACGGTTCAGTGATCGTCACTCCCAATACGTACGACCGTTCAGCGTACATGCGCGAAAAGTAAAACCCGCCGTCGTAAAACGGAAAGTGAGAACAGACGGCGACATGGTCGCACTCAACCCGTTTTTTGTCTCGCGTAATGACTGTCATCCTTTTTCCTTGTTCAATATCCGCCGCTGGTGTGTGTTCGTAAATGGCGCTGCCAGCCTGTGTGATCGAATCGACGAGTTTGGCCAAATATTTGAGCGGATGAAATTGCGCCTGCCTCTTCATCACGACCGCTGCCGCCACCGGCAGCGGGAGCGGGATCGACTCAACGAAGGCGCCGTCAATGCCGAGCCGTTCGTACGCTTCCCATTCTTTCACTAGTTTTTGGAAAGAAGAGGAAGACATCGTATAAATATAGGCATCTTGCTCGCAAAAGTCGCAGTCTATTTGTTGTTCTTCGATCGTGCGGCGGATAAACTGGAGTGCGTCCATGCAGGCGTCATAATAGAGTCGCGCCTTTTCTGCACCGAAATGGTTGAGAAATTCATCATAGACGAGATCGTGCTGGGCGGTGATTTTCGCTGTCGTATGGCCGGTCGTGCCGTTCAGGAGCCGGTCGGCTTCCAGAAGGGCGACGCGCGCCCCTTGCGCCGACAACAAATACGCTGTTGTAATCCCGGAAATGCCGCCGCCGATGACTGCGACGTCGGCGGAAATGTCCGCATCGAGCTTCGGAAACGACGGAAGCGAAACGGAGTCGCGCCAGTAAGGCTCTACGGTGGAAGGAAGGGACGACATGATTACCTCCTCCTTGCATGTCAATGTTGTCTTCTGTAGTTTTCCTTTTATCGGGCGAACTATTCCACATATCCACAACCGTTTTCTTTTTTTGGCAACTATCCGCAAGGAGAAGGAAAGATGGTACAATAGAAAAAGAGAATCAAACTGTTTTGCAAAAATAACGTCAAAGGAAGATCGGGAGTGAATAAATATACAAATTCGTTTCATGAACGCCCCCATGCGCTGGCAGACAGCCTGATTTTAGAGCATTACAGCTTAAGTGAGCTCAATTTCGAGACCGTCAGCCATTACCGCGAGCGGTTTGCTCGGGTGAAACCGGGCCATCCGTGGAACGGGCTCGAGACAAAAGAATTTTTATACAAAATCGGCGCGTGGGGCAAGCTGCGCGACAGCAGCAAAGAAGGGCTGACGCTCGCGGGATTGTTGATGTTCAGTGAGGAGCGGATCATCACCGAGGTGCTGCCGCAATACTTTTTGGAATATCGAGAGCACACTGACGGTGAAGCGGCAGGATGGACGAAGCGGTTCACATCACAAGACGGCACATGGTCGGGCAACATTTACGATTTTTATTTTCGCGTGTTGGCTGAGCTGGAGCGTCACGTTTGGTCGGATGAAGGGCGCGCTCTGCTTGGCGAGGCGCTCGTCAATGCGCTCGTTCATGCCGATTATGGGGAGGAAGGCGGCATCACCGTCGAAAAAGAGGATCGTTCATTTCGCTTTGCCAACCCGGGACGGTTTCGCATCCCGATTGAAGCGGCAATGGCGGGGCATACGAGCAATTTGCGCAACCCGAATATTTTTAAAATGTTTTTGCTGATCGACGTATGCAAACGCGCGGGATCGGGCCTCAAGCGAATGTGCGATATGCAGGAACAGGCGCTTGCTTGCCCGATCGATATCTCGCAGCAAACGAATCCAGACCGTACAATCGTTGTGTTGTGTCCGCTGCAATTTCCAGCTGAAATTAGCGCAACAATGGAAACAGAACCGGCTGGACAGCTGGAACAGCCGGAACCCGAATGGCTGGATGCGGGCAGCGGACAGGAAACCGAGAGCTTTATAACTAACGAACTAAACTTCGTAAGTATAGACACAAACTCCGTTAACAATGAAGAAAACTCCGTAAATATAACCAAAAACTCCGTAAACAGCGGGTCGAACTCCATAAAAAACGAGTCTGACTCCGTAAATATAACGTTGAACTCTATAAATAATGGACTGGAGTTCGTAAATAGCTTGCTTAGCTCCATAAACAACGACATCAGTATGCATGACAGCAACGAAAAAGGGGAAACGATCGACGAACGGCTATGGAAGATGGCAGAATTGGCACGGCGAAAAAAACGGTTGGCTCCAGCGGTCATGGAACAATTGATCATTCGGTTATGCCGCGAGCGGCCGCTGCGCCTGAAAGAGCTGGCTGAGCTGCTCGAACGAACGCCGGATGGATTGCGCAACAATTATTTAGGAAAGCTGTTGGAGGAAGGGAAAATCCGCTTAAAATACCCGGATCAGCCGAATCATCCGCGCCAAGCCTACATAGCGGTTGATGAATGAAAGGATTGGAGGGTGAAAGCGAGTCATGATCCAAACGGAAATAGACCGATCGGAAGGATGGGGTCTGCGATTGCACATTTCCTGCTTTTTGTTTTAGAAAGAGGGTGTCCCGCAAGGATGGGGACACCCTCTCTTTTGATCGGACTTGTCATCCAGCTTGCTTTTCTTCGGCTTGGCCATGCTGGCGACGATGCATTCCTTTGGCGAAGTATACGGCCGTCAAAAGCAGCAGCCAGGCTGGGCCGATGATCAAAGCGATGCGCGTATCCGGGAAATACGCCATTAGGGCGGCAACGCCGATCAAAAAGGCAAGCGACACGTATGAGCTGTATGGATAAAGCGGAAGTTTGAACGTGAGACGTTGTGCTTGTTCCGCGCTCAACTGTTTGCGGAATTTCAGCTGGGACAGCAAAATGACCGCCCACGTCCAAATGGCGCCGAATGTGGCGATGCTTGTCACCCATTGGAACACTTTTTCAGATACGTAGTTCAAATATACGCCGACAAGCATGACAAGCGCAGTGGCGATCAAGGCCGCGCCCGGAATGCCGCGCTTTGTCAGCCGGCCGAATGCGCTCGGCGCTTCTTGCTGTTCAGCAAGGTTAAACAGCTTGATAATAAATAATATTTTTTGAAAAAGTATTTTTGAAGCGCTTACATTATAATACTAACCGATAGATAAAGAGGTTGTAAATGAGCAATGTTTTCAAGTTATTATATATTTAATAATCTGAATAGTATTTAAAAATACATGAATTGCCTTGGCATCCTGTCATTTTGTACAATGGGAAACACAGAATACGCTAGGCTTGGAAAGGGGGATGCGTTGTGGAAGAACGGGAAGAGACATCATTTTTGGAACAGCTGCGGCAAGAAGGGCTGATCACCGAATCGACGCGTCCGGTTTGGGAAATGATTTTGCCAAGGCGGCTTCGGCGGATGTATGAGGTTTTGAATGAGCGCACCCGCTATATTACCGTCTTGATCGAAGCGGTCGATGACCCGCATAACCAAGCGGCGGTGCTGCGGACGGCTGAAGCGTTTGGCGTTCAAGACGTTCATATCGTGACGGGAAAGGCGCCGTTTTCGCCGAACCGGCTTGTGACGCGCTATGCCGATCAGTGGCTGACGCTCCACCATAAGCCAGATATCAAAACGGCCATTGCCGATTTGAAAAGTCAAGGGTATCAAGTGTATGCAAGCTATCTTGGTGAGGGGACGATTCCGGTTTCCGACATCGATCTGTCCCAACCGACAGCGCTGTTGTTTGGCAACGAGCATAGCGGCGTGTCGGAAGAGGCGCTCCGCTTGGCGGACGGAACGTTTGTCATTCCGATGTACGGCTTTGTGCAAAGCTTTAACATTTCCGTCGCCGCTGCGTTAGCGCTCTATGATGTCACCGAGCGGGCGCGCCGCCAGGCCGGCCGACACTACTATTTATTGCCTGGAGAGAAAAAGGCGTTGTATGAACAATGGATGTGGCAAACGTTAAACCCACGCATTCGTAAACAGTTGCAGCAACAAGGATATGCCATTCAAACGAACGAAGGACAGCTGGGTTCTTTTTCATAAAGAATTCAGCTGTCTTGTTTTATGGCGGGCTTTTCCGCAACTCTCCTTTCTCATCAATATTTCCCTAAACGAGGAAAACAAGTGGCGATTTGTTGAACAATGATTGAACAGTTTGTGACAAATGTTTTGCTGATTTATGAACTTTTTCGCTCATTCGTTTCAAACATTTTCAATTTTGATATGGTAGAGACAAAAGAAAATGCATGGAAGGCCCCGAAATGGTTGGGGCGGAAGAGGGAGGACCGATAGCGATGAAACGGGCGAGATGGCGCGCGGTGCTGGTTTTGCCGTTTTTGTTTTTGCTTGGGGGCTGCGTGGAGCGCACGGCCGTGCTCAATCCGCAAGGGCCGGTGGCGCGCATGCAGTATGATTTGATCATGTGGTCTGTCGGCTTTATGTTGTTCATTATTGTTGTTGTATTTACGTTATTTGCCGTTTTTCTCATTCGTTATCGCGAGAAGCCGGAAAATGCCGGCTATGAGCCGCCGGATGAGGAAGGGAACACGTTGCTTGAAGTCGTCTGGACGGCCATTCCAATTTTGATTGTCGCTGCGCTCGCTGTTCCAACAGTGAAGGCGACGTTTGCGTTGGAAAAGCCGCCGACCGAGAAAGTGAAACCGATCACGATCCATGTGACGGCGGCGAACTGGAAATGGATTTTCAGCTATCCGGAAGAAAACATTGAAACGGTCAACTACGTCCATATTCCAGCCGGTGTGCCGGTCAAGTTTAAGCTGACTTCGGTCGGGCCGATGAACTCGTTTTGGGTGCCGGAATTAGGTGGGCAAAAATATGCGATGGACGGCATGGAGACAGAGCTGATTTTGCAAGCCGATAAGCCCGGTTCCTACATGGGGCGGAGCGCCAACTTTTCCGGGGAAAAGTTCGCCCATATGGAGTTTGAGGTCGTCGCACAAACGGGAACGGACTTCCGCAAATGGGTAAATGAAGTGAAACAAACCGCCCCGAAGCTCGATGAGAAAAAATATACACAAATTTTAAAACCGGGGCTTGTTGGGCGAATGACGTTTTCGAACACCCACTTACAATGGATTGACCATGCGAAACAAAACAGCCATCATGCAAATGGAAAGCCAATGAAAAACGACGATCAAAGCGATGAAGCGATGACAAACAGTCACCATCATGGGGAGTAGGAAAGGAGGAGCGAAAGATGAAATGGAGCGAGTTTTTTGTCACGGGTGAGCCGCTCATTTATGCCGCCGATGTCGCCATCGTCTTGACGATGGTCGGCATTGTGTTTGTGTTGACATATTTTAAAAAATGGAAATGGCTGTGGAACGAATGGCTCACGACGGTGGATCATAAAAAGATTGGCGTCATGTACATTATTTGCGCAGTTTTGATGCTCTTCCGCGGCGGCGTCGATGCGCTTTTGATGCGGGCGCAGCTGACCGCGCCGAACATGAAGTTTCTTGACGCGCAACATTACAATGAAATATTTACGACGCACGGGACGATTATGATCTTGTTTATGGCGATGCCGTTCATCATCGGTTTGATGAACATTGTCGTTCCGCTGCAAATCGGGGCGCGCGATGTCGCGTTTCCATATTTGAATGCGTTAAGCTTTTGGCTCTTTTTCTTCGGGGCCATGCTGTTTAACATTTCCTTTGTCATCGGCGGATCGCCGGACGCCGGCTGGACGGCGTATTTCCCGCTCGCGGGGAATGAGTTCAGCCATGGCGTCGGCAACAACTATTACGCTGTCGCTTTACAAATTTCCGGGATCGGAACATTGATGACCGGGATCAACTTCCTTGTCACGATTTTAAAAATGCGCGCGCCGGGCATGACATTGATGCGCATGCCGATGTTTACGTGGACGATTCTCATCACATGCGTGCTCATTATTTTCGCCTTCCCGGTGTTGACGGTCGCCTTGGCGCTCATGACGTTTGACCGGCTGTTTGATACGCAGTTTTTCACGATGGCCAACGGCGGCATGTCGATGCTCTGGGCGAACTTGTTCTGGATTTGGGGCCATCCGGAAGTGTATATCGTCATTTTGCCGGCGTTCGGCATTTTCTCGGAAGTGGTCAGCACGTTTGCGCAGAAACGGCTGTTCGGTTATAAGGCGATGGTCGGTTCGATCGTGGGCATTGCGTTTTTAAGCTTTATCGTCTGGGTGCACCACTTCTTTACGATGGGCGCAGGGCCGGCCGTGAACTCTGCCTTCTCGATCACGACGATGGCGATCGCCATTCCGACCGGGGTGAAAATTTTTAACTGGCTGTTTACGCTCCGAAAAGGGAAGATCCGCTTTACGACGGCGATGCTTTGGTCGCTGGCGTTCATTCCGAACTTCGTCATCGGCGGCGTGACGGGGGTTATGTTGGCGATGGCGGCGGCCGATTATCAATACCATAACAGCTATTTTCTGATTGCCCATTTCCATTACGTGTTGATCGCGGGTACGGTGTTCGCCTGCTTTGCCGGTTTGCATTATTGGTATCCGAAAATGTTCGGCCATATCTTGAATGAACGGCTTGGCAAGTGGACGTTTTGGCTGTTTATGATCGGCTTTAACATCTGCTTCTTCCCGATGTATTTCCTAGGGTTGATGGGGATGACGCGCCGCATGTACACGTACTCGGCTGGTCTCGGCTGGACGCCGCTCAACGTCGTCGCGACGGTCGGGGCGGTGTTGATGGGCATCGGGTTTATCGTGCTTTGTTACAACATTTATTACAGCGCCCGCTACGGCGAGCGCGACATGACCGGCGACCCGTGGAACGGACGGACGCTTGAGTGGGCGACCGCGTCGCCGCCGGTGCATTACAATTTCCCGGTGACGCCGGTTGTCGAAGATGTGGACGCGTATTGGGTGATGAAGAAAAAGTATGGCGGCTTCCACGTGAAAGAAGAAGACTTGAAGCCGATCCATATGCCAAGCAACTCAGGACGCCCGTTTTGGATGTCGGTGGCGTTTTTCGTCGCCGGGTTCGGCCTTGTGTTCAAGTGGTTTGCGTTGGCTATCGTTGGTGCGTTGTTCATTGTGCTTGGATTGATTCTCCGCTCATTTGAAGACGATGATGGCTACCATATTCCGGTTGACGAAATCAAACGGATGGAACGAGCGGCGCGGAAGGGGGCGTGACGAATGGGAGAAGCTGCACATCGCTATGAGGAAACGCTGCCGTTGGAGTATCGGACACAAGAGAGTCGGTTGAACATATTGGGCTTTTGGATTTTCCTCGGGGCGGAAGTCGCGTTGTTTGCGACGCTGTTTGCGACGTATCTCGTCTTGTTCCAACGGACCGGCTCGGGGCCGACGGCAGGGGAGCTGTTTGAGGTAAAAGACGTTCTGATTGAAACGCTGTTGCTTTTAACGAGCAGTTTTACGTGCGGGTTGGCCATTTTTGAAATGCGCCGCGGCCGCATAAGCGGGCTCATCGCTTGGCTGCTAGTCACGTTGCTGCTTGGTGTAGGGTTCATCACATTTGAAATTCGCGAGTTCATTCATTATGTCCATGAAGGAGCGACGATGCAGACGAGCGCATTTTTATCAAGCTTTTTCGTGCTCGTCGGCACGCACGGCGCCCACGTCAGTTTAGGAATTGGCTGGATGATTTTGATCATCATCCAGCTCCTCCAGCGCGGCTTTACGCCGAAAACAGCACGGAAAGTGTTTATTGTCAGCTTGTACTGGCACTTTTTGGACGTCGTTTGGATTTTCATCTTCACGCTCGTCTATTTGTTAGGGATGGTGATCTAACATGGGCGCGAACGGCCATCACGAATCATTTCCGTGGAAACATATCATTGGGTTTTTGTTGTCGCTCGTCTTGACGTTTGCGGCTCTTTGGGTGGCGCTCTCGTCTGGGCTGCCGCTTAAAGCCGTGATCGTCATCATCGTCTTGTTCGCGATCATCCAAGCGAGCTTGCAGCTGTTTCTATTCATGCACGTCAACGAAAGCGACAGCGGCAAAGTGCAAACGTTCAACATGGTATACAGCTTCTTTATTGCTGTTGTCGTTGTCGCCGGTTCGATTTGGGTGATGCAGTTTGTGTTGTAAAGCGAGGCTGGCCGGGGTTCGGCCGGCTTTTTATGTTCAGAAGAGCTTTTGTGGTGTCATAGATGCCTGAAATGGGGGAGCCGTTGACGGAACATTGAAGAGATGGAGAGGCAACGTGGTTGCATTATAGGGGGCATGATATGTGCCTAAAAAAGTCGTCTTGCCTCAAACAGGCAAGACGACGTTTTACAGCACTTTTGATAAAAACGCTTTCGTCCGCTCATGCTGCGGGTGGTCGAACAAGTCTTCCGGCTTCCCTTCCTCGACAATGTAGCCGCCGTCCATAAACAGGACGCGGTCGCCGACTTCACGGGCAAAGCCCATCTCGTGGGTGACGACGACCATCGTCATCCCTTCATTGGCCAGCTGCTTCATGACCGAGAGCACTTCCCCGACCATTTCCGGGTCAAGCGCTGACGTCGGCTCGTCAAACAGCATGATTTTCGGTTCCATGGCCAATGCCCGGGCGATGGCGACGCGCTGCGCCTGCCCACCGGAGAGGGAGTCCGGGTAGACGTGCGCTTTGTCTTGCAGCCCGACTTTGGCGAGCAGCTCCATCGCCTTCGCTTCCGCTTTTTCACGCGGCCATTTCCGCACTTTCATCGGTGCCAGCGTGATATTGTTCAGCACCGTCATATGCGGAAACAAGTTAAAGCGCTGGAACACCATTCCGACTTCTTCCCGCACTTTATTTAAGTTCGTGTCTTTCGCCTTTAAATTAATGCCGTCAATAATAATTTCACCTTCATCGAAATCCTCAAGCAAGTTTAAACAGCGTAAAAACGTCGATTTTCCCGACCCCGATGGGCCGATGACGACCACGACTTCTCCTTCGCGAATATGGACATCGATTCCTTTTAAAACTTGGAGCGAACCGAACGATTTTTTCAGCTGGCGTACGTCAATCATTGGGTCGAATACTTCCTTTCAAGATAGTGTGACAGTTTGCTTAACGAAAGCGTTAAGAGCAAATAGATGAACGCCACTGTTAAATACGGCTCCCAAACGCGGTAATACTCACCCGCGGCCGCTTTCCCCCAATACATGATTTCCGGGGCGGCGATGACCATCCCAAGCGACGAATCTTTAATTAAGACGATAAACTCGTTCGCAAACGGCGGAATCATTCGCTTTAACGCCTGCGGCAAAATAATGTAGCGCATCGCCTGCGCATGCGTCATCCCAAGCGAGCGGGCCGCTTCCATTTGCCCTTTGTCGATCGACTGGATGCCGGCGCGGAAAATCTCGGCCACATACGCGGCCGAGTTGAGCGACAGCGAGACGGCCAGGGAAGCGACGGCATTTGGCTGGGCGAAAAAGAGCGGCATGGCGCCGAAATGGACGAGCAAAATTTGCACGACAAGCGGCGTACCGCGGAAAAAGTTAATGTACCACGAAAACGGCAAACGAATAATCGGGTTGGACGACATTTTGCCAAGGCCGATGAACAGGCCGAGAATGAGGCCGAACACGATGCCGGCTAATGATACGCCGATCGTTACGAGCAGCCCTTGCCAAAAGTAAGGGGCGTATTCAACAATAATATCAAAACGAAAATCCATCGATCTCACCTTTCTCTAAGAAAAATGCGTAACTTGCTAGTAGTTACGCATTTTTCTATGTTCGTGCGCTTATTGTTGTTGTTTTAAGCCTTCCATATTCGGTTCTTTGCCAAACCATTTTTTGTAAATCTCTGCATATTTGCCGCTGTCGATCACTTTTTGCAATGCTTCGTCCACTTTGGCTTTCAATTCGCTGTCTTTCGGGAAGATCATGCCGTAGTATTCCGAAGCGAAGTTTTGTGGATCTTCAATGACTTGCAATTTTTTGTCCGGATTGTTTTTCACGTATTCGTTTGCCACCGCGTTGTCCGTGATGACAGCATCAACACCGCCGTTTAGCAGTTCCATAATGGCAACAACACTCGTTTCGAATTTTTTAATATGATCGCCTTTGCCAAATAGCTTCTCCGCAGCTTCTTGACCGGTTGTCGCGTTTTGAACGCCGATCGTTTTCCCTTTTAAGTCAAGGGCGTTTTTCACCGGGCTGCCTTGTTTGACTAAGATGACTTGTGTTGCTTCAAAGTACGGAGCTGAGAAATCATAAGATTGTTTCCGCTCGTCCGTAATCGTAATGCCGGAAATGCCCATGTCGATTTCTTTGCTTTGCAGCGAAGCGAACAGCGGATCCCAGCCGATGTTTTTTAATTCATAATCCAAGCCGGCTTCTTTCATCACCGCATCCAAAAGGTCGGCGTCAAACCCAACAATTTTTCCTTTTTGCATATATTCAAATGGCGCAAACGCCGCGTCCGTCCCGACGGTGATTTTTTGCTTCCCTTCTTTTTCAGCGCCTGACGGAGAGCTTGTTTCTGTCGACTTGCCACAAGCGGCGAGCGCCATAAACAACGCAGCAACGACCGCTACGATCAAACCTTTCTTCATTTTTAACATCCTATAAAATCCCCCTTTGGAATCATTGTCGATGAACGATTATCATACTATCAATATTTTTGTTATTATGCAATAGGTTTTATAAAAATAATTGTTTGAACATTTTGGTACTGCCGTATAAATGGGGAAAAGGCGCATTTTTCAATGTTTTTCGCCACATTAACTGAAGGGCATATGGCTAATATCATTTCGTGTGCATTTTTATAAAATAATTTTTTATGTATAAAAAGACATAAACGATTGATTTTGAATTTACAGAATATTATACCAGAAAGAGGGTAGAGTTGGCAAAGGTTTTGTCAATTTGTTTATTATAGCGGTATGGAAAAATAAATACTATTGTGTAAATACTATCAATTTCGTTATGATGAAAGTGGTGACAAGACAGTAGAGGAAGGAGAGTCCATATGGTTTTATTTTCCGTCATTGTGTATTTAGTCGGCATGCTTTGGATTGGCTATTGGGCGTATAAACGGACGTCGAATTTGTCCGATTATATGCTTGGCGGCCGGACGCTCGGGCCGGCGGTGACCGCGCTTAGCGCCGGGGCTTCCGACATGAGCGGTTGGTTGCTCATGGGGCTGCCGGGGGCGATGTATATCGATGGAGTGAGCGCCGCCTGGATCGTCATCGGCTTGACGCTTGGCGCTTATGCAAACTGGCTGTTCGTTGCGCCGCGCTTGCGCGTCTATACAGAAGTGGCGAACGATTCGATTACGATTCCAGAGTTTTTAGAAAACCGATTCGGGGATGCCACGAAATTGTTGCGCATGGTGTCTGGCATTGTCATTATGGTCTTTTTTACGTTTTATGTATCGTCCGGTCTTGTTTCGGGCGGCGTGTTGTTTGAAAACTCGTTTGGTGTCAGCTACCATACGGGCTTGTGGATCGTTGGCGGCGTTGTCGTCGCTTACACGCTGTTTGGCGGCTTTTTGGCCGTCAGCTGGACGGACTTTGTGCAAGGGACGATTATGTTCATTGCGTTGATTCTGGTGCCGGTGGTGACGCTGTTCCATACAGGCGGGCCAGTAGATACGATTGAGACGATCCGCGACATCGATCCCAACTTGTTGAACTTATGGAAAGGAACGAGTGTTCTTGGCATCATTTCGTTATTCGCCTGGGGGCTCGGCTATTTTGGCCAGCCGCACATTATCGTCCGCTTTATGGCGATCAAGTCGGTCAAAGAAATGAAAAGCGCCCGGCGCATCGGCATGGGTTGGATGATTTTCTCGGTTGTCGGAGCGATGTTGACGGGTCTTTTTGGAATCGCTTACTTTTCGCAGCGCGGCATGAAGCTCGACGACCCGGAAACCGTGTTTATTCAGCTCGGTCAAATTTTGTTCCATCCGATTATTACCGGGTTTTTGCTGGCGGCGATTTTAGCCGCGATTATGAGCACCATTTCATCCCAGCTGCTCGTCACCTCGAGCTCGCTGACCGAAGACTTGTATAAAGTCGTGTTCCGCCGCGCGGCTTCGGATAAGGAGCTTGTCTTCGTCGGGCGTTTGTCGGTGCTCCTTGTCGCCATTGTCGCAACGGCGCTGGCGTACACGAAAAACGACACGATTTTAAACTTGGTCGGCTATGCGTGGGCTGGATTTGGCGCATCGTTTGGCCCAGTTATTCTGTTGAGCTTATGCTGGCGGCGGATGACGAAATGGGGGGCGCTCGCCGGCATGGTCGCCGGGGCGGCAACGGTCATTTTGTGGACGCAGTCGGAGTATTTGAAAGGGCTGTTGTATGAGATGATTCCGGGCTTCGCCGCGAGCCTCGCCGCTATTGTCGTCGTGAGCCTGTTGACAAAAGCGCCGGAAGGGAAAGTGGCGGAACAGTTTGATCAGTTTAAGAAGTCGCTGTCATAAGCGAAATGAACAGGGTGTTCCTCGGTGGGGACACCCTGTTGTCATGATCGGCATTTTGTCCTTCATCATATAGGCGTTGTTGCGGCCTCGCAATTCGCCCGACCGCCTTACCGTGTCGCCGCGTCGCTATGCTGTTTCGGCTGGGCGATGGCAGTGTTGAGGCGGTGTCGCCATGATCAGCTTTAAGACGAGGCAAAGGGGTGCCGCACCCTGCTTTGGTTCGGATGCCAACACATGTCGCGGCGCCGCACCCTTTTAGTCCGGCCGCAGCCCCCCCTTGGCACCTCCGCCCGGAGGCGGGGCGAAGGGCCGCCGCTGTTACGCCATCGTGTTCCAGTCTGGATACAGATCAGTGCGCCGGTCGCGCCATGTCGCGACCGATCCTTTTTCCCGCACTTTGCGAAGGAGCGACAAGTCAAGGTCAGCGGTAATGACCATGTCGCTGTTGATCTCGCCCGCCGCAAGGACGCCGCTCTGCGGGAACGGGATGTCGTTTGGCGTGATGACGGCCGCTTGGCCGAAATTGGCGCGCATAAAGTCGACCGTCGGAAGCGACCCGACCGTGCCGGTCGTGACGACATACACTTCGTTTTCGATGGCCCGCGCGTGGCAGCAATACCGTACACGGTAAAACCCGTGCCGGTCATCGGTGCACGACGGACAGAAGATGACATCTGCCCCTTTGGCGCGCGCCATACGAACGATTTCCGGAAACTCGATGTCATAGCACGTCAAAATGGCGATCGTCGCTTTGTCCGTTTCAAACACATGCACGCCGTCGCCTGGAGCGATATTCCACTCGTTCACTTCCGTCGGGGTGATGTGCAATTTCGCCTGCTGATGGATGTGCCCATCCGGCGTGAATAAATGAGCGACATTGTACAGCTTGCCGTTTTGGCGGATGACATGCGTGCCGCCGATCAAATACATGCCGGTGTCTTTGGCGAGCGACACAAACAGTTCAGTGTATTTTTCGGTATAATTCGGCAAGTCATCAATCGTCGCTTGCCGTCCGTCATCAAGTGGAATGGAAAGCAATTGGGTCGTGAAAAATTCTGGGAACAAGACGAACTCGGCGTCAAACTCTTGCGCCGTTTTGACGTAATGCGTCACTTGCGCGGCAAACTCGTCAAACGAACGGATGGTGTGAAGATGATATTGGACAGCCGAGACGCGCAATGGCGGCACCTTCCTTTCTATTTCCATATGGCATCTATCTTAGCACCATGCAAACCGTTTCGAGGCATTTGATTTTTCAATATGCGCAGGCCCCGCTCCCTTCCTATTTCAAGGAGGGGAGTTGCGGAAAAAGACAAGGACGAGGTCTTGTCTATTATTGTTCGCCGTAGCGGCGGTACGCACCGTGATGTGTGGGCCCGACGTATTCGTTGAGCGGGAACGAGTGGCGGATGGCGGCGGTGATGAACGCTTTTGCCGTCGCAATGGCGTCTTTCACCGGCCGGCCTTTCGCCAGTTCGGCGGCGATGGCCGCCGAGAACGTGCAGCCTGCTCCGTGCGTATACGTCGTGTCAATCCGCTCCGATTCGAGGAGTTCAAACGTTTTGCCGTCGTAAAGGACGTCAACCGCATAGTCATGCGGAATTTTCCGACCGCCTTTGACGATGACATATTGGGCCCCGAGTTCATGAATGCGCCCGGCCGCTTCCTTCATGTCCTGGATCGTTTCAATGCGCGGCAAGCCGGAAAGCTGCGCTGCTTCGAACAAGTTTGGCGTCACGACCATCGCTTTTGGCACGAGCGTTTCCCGGTAGCACACCGTATTTTCCGGGTGGAGCGGCTCATCCGCCCCTTTGCACACCATAACTGGATCGACGACCGCATTTTTCAAACCATGCTTTTCAATCGTCCGCGCCGCTAATTCAATGATATCAGTTGTCGGAAGCATGCCTGTTTTTAAGGCATCAATCCCGACGCCGACGATGATCGTCTCAAGCTGGGCTTCGATCGTTGCTAGGTCAACGGGGAACACTTGGTGCGCCCACCGGTTGTGCGGGTCCATGGCGACGATGGTCGTGATCGCCGTCATGCCGTAAACGCCAAGCTCTTGGAACGTTTTTAAGTCCGCCTGCAGCCCGGCGCCGCCGCTGCTGTCCGACCCGGCGATCGTTAATGCTTTTGGCATTGTCATCGTCATCACTCCTTTGTTCTACAAGATTATACCATGAAGCCGCCCTCAAGGACGAAATAGTTGTTCTACATCAACAGAAAAACCGTCAAGCGCGCGCGAACATGCCATGCCGGTTTCTTTCCAGACGCCGGCTTGTTCATATTGTCCGTCGTCATTGAGCGAGTAGATTTGCACAACAGAGTGCATAGGGTTCACGATCCAGTATTCATAGACTCCGTATTGCATATACAAATTCAATTTGAACACGAGATCGTACGCCTGGTTGGAAGGGCTTAAAATCTCGATGATCAGCGTTGGGACGCCGACAAATTTTGTATCCGTTAATCCACTTCGATCACAGATCACGGTTAAATCAGGGACGACAATTTTCTTGCCTTCGATTCGTTCGTTCTTTAGTTCGATATCAAACGGGGCATGAAACACTTCATACGGCTTTCCTTCTAAAAAATGGAACAGTTGGACGTGCAGCCGTCCCGATATGCGTTGGTGCTGGGTCGAAGGGGAGGGAGACATCAACACAGCGCCATCAATGTATTCTAAAACGCGGTCGGTTGTTTCCCGCATGCGATAAAATTCTTCAAGCGATACCGCCTGTTTTCCCGGAACGTTCACGAAATCACCTTCTTTCCAGCTTTCTATTTTCATTATACACTGGCCGCTTTGCTGAACGAAAATGATTTGGCATAACGCAACAGGGGGCATACTCCCACCGCCTGCGCTCACTTGCCGAAATGGCGGCCTTGTCGGGTTAGGACGATAAAAAAAGCCGCCCGCTATGAGTGGGCGGTCATGGGAATGGACAATGATGAACAGGCGGCCGGCAGCGCGCGTTGTCGGCCGCGTCCATCATGGTTAGTTGGCGGCCAACGTTTTCCCGAGCGCTTCGCGGGCCGGGACGTAGCGATAGCCGAGGTCGCGGGCGACGGCTTCGTACGTGATTTCGCCGTTGGCGACGTTGACGCCAAGCTCGAGCGCCGGGTTGTCCGTAATGGCTTGCATGACGCCTTTATTGGCGATTTGCAAGGCGTATGGGATCGTGACGTTCGTCAAGGCGATCGTCGAGGTGCGCGGGACAGCACCCGGCATGTTGGCGACCGCATAATGGACGACGCCGTGTTTGACGTACGTCGGGTCGTCGTGCGTCGTGACGTGGTCGCTTGTCTCAACGATGCCACCTTGGTCGATGGCGACATCGACGATGACCGACCCCGGTTTCATCGCTTTCACCATGTCCTCGGTGACGAGCTTCGGCGCCCGCGCTCCCGGGATGAGGACGGCGCCGATGACAAGGTCGGCCTCTGCGACCGCTTCGGCGATGTTCATCGGGTTGGACATGAGCGTCGTAATTTGGTTGCCGAAAATGTCGTCAAGCTCGCGCAGGCGATCCGCGTTCAAGTCGATGATCGTGACATCTGCCCCGAGGCCGACCGCGACTTTTGCCGCATTCGTGCCGACGACCCCGCCGCCGATGATGACTACTTTGCCGCGGGCGACGCCAGGGACGCCGCCAAGCAAAATGCCTTTGCCGCCGTACGGCTTTTCCAAAAATTGCGCCCCGATTTGCGCCGCCATCCGCCCGGCGACTTCGCTCATCGGCGTCAACAGCGGCAGCGTGCGGCCGACTTGCACAGTTTCATAGGCGATGGCGATAACGCCGCTTTCTTTTAACGCGCGCGTCAACTCTGGGTCGGCGGCCAAATGCAAGTAGGTGAACAGCACAAGCCCCGGACGGAAGAAGCGGTATTCGCTTGGCAGCGGCTCTTTCACTTTCATCACCATATCTGCTTGCGCCCACACATCTTCCGCTCGCTCGATGATTTGTGCTCCGGCACGGGCGTAATCATTGTCGCTGAAACCGCTTCCAACCCCTGCCTCTTTCTCAATGAGCACCGTATGTCCTGCCTGAACGAACGACAATACGCCAGCCGGCGTAATGGCGACACGGTTTTCGTTATTTTTAATTTCCTTTGGCACTCCAATAATCATGAATATGGTTCCTCCTCATCAAAAGTGGCCTTACTTATAGTATAAAAGAGACGGAACGGGCCGGGCATTGTTCAAAAAAGAGAAAGAAGCGCGTGGGTTTTGTGGATTTCCACAAATTCAACCGCGCGCTTCGTATTTCGCTAATTTAATATCGATGTATAATTTGATTTTTTGATTCATGTCATTGAGATCAAGCTCGGCGATGTCGGCAATCCGCTTGAGCCGATAAGCAAGCGTGTTCGGGTGAACGTTGAGGACGTCGGCGGTTTCTTGCACATTTTCGTTATGGTCAAAAAATGTTTCAAACGTTTTCACCAAGTCGCTGTGATGTTTGCGGTCATAGACTTGCAATTTCTCAAGCGCCGGGTTGGTCCAGCCTCCTTGCCGTTTTTTTTCAAGCAAAAAGTCAAAAAATTGGTAAATACCGAGTTGGGCGTAGCCGTAGACGCCGTTGATGTCATCCCCAAGCTTCTCCTTCAGCGCTAGCACGGCGAGCGCTTCGCGGTAGCTTTTTTCAATGAGGCGATAGACGCTGTACACGCCGCCAAATCCGCACTGCACATCGTGGATGTGAAATCGTTCTTTCATTTTGGCGGCGAACGATTCGATGAATGCACTCAGCTCTTTCAGCGGCTGGTCAGTTTTGGGCGCCCCAAGCAAAATCACATCGCGGCCGTCGGTCGTATAAAGAAGGAGCGGGAGTTGCTGGGTTGTTTGCAATAAGTAGGAAATTTGCCGCTCCATTTCGGCGGTCAAATCGGCGGCAAAGCGGAAAACGACAATGGCAAACTGCGGTGCGGTCGGGATTTGCATCGCGGCGAGATGAGCGCGGATGTCATCTTCACGCGCAATGTGGCCGGTGAGCAGCTTCCAAAACAGCTCTTGCACCCGCTCTTCTTTTTTGTTTTTGCGCATATACAGCTGCAGCACTTTGTTTTTCGCCGCTTTTGCCGCCAGCTTCAGCCATTCCATCTCCTCGGGCGAAAGCGTCCGGTTTGTTTCGAGCACCCAGATGAAGCCGATCACCTCATCGTTTTTCCAGATCGAGACAGCGACGCGGCTGCCGAGGCCCACGTCTGGAATCGGCGGCACGCGCACCGGTTCGCGGCTTTTGAGCAGCGCCGGGATGGCGCCTTGTTTCCATAAGCTGTTGATCACTTTTTCCGGAACGCGCCGGCTGATGATCGTCGCCGTCCGCGCCGGGTCGGTGTAATCATCATGGGCGCTGTAGGCGATGAGCCGATGGCTCGCGTCTTCGATCGTCACCGGGCATTTCAGCACGTCGCTGACGCGGTCGGCAAACTCTTCAAGGCTGTCAAATTCGCCGCGGAACGGGTCGGTATCATAAGACATATTGACTCCCTCGCATCGTCCATATGATTTGTAGTTTCATTTTATCATAAATGTGAATCCACCACCGTTATTGTATGATGAAAGAAAGGAATGGCTGCGCTTTCTGTCCAAGGAAGGAAAGAAGGAATTCTCCCAAGAATGAAAAAATGGGACATTGCCGTCATTCCCAGCGACGGAATTGGCAAGAAAGCCGTTCCCGTGGCGAACACGAACGTCAACGGCAAATATCCGTCGATGTTTGAACCGGTGCACGGTTCGGCGCCGGATATTTACGGCAAAGGTATCGCCGATCCGATCGGGTAAATTTAGACGGCGAAGTTGATGTCTGACCATTTCGTTGAAGAAGAGCTCGGCGCCCTCTTGTTGCAAGAGATCGAGGATGTCACCTCTGACGGCATCAAAACGCCGGATCTTGGCGGCACGGCGACGACGAAGGAAGTGGTGGAAGAAATTTGCCGGCGTCTGCGTGAGCAAGCCTGACCTGTTCAAAAGGGCAAGCGGCACCGTTTGCAGTTTCCTTCTGTTCAGGTATACTTGTTGTCAGACGAACTGAACAGAAAGGATGACGCCCATTGTTCAAAAAATGGTTTGGCAAGCAACAGCCGAAGGAAGAGACGATCACCGCGCCGCTTGACGGGACGATCATGCGGCTTGAAGACGTGCCGGATCCGGTGTTTGCGCAAAACATGATGGGCGATGGTGAAATCATCCAGCTCTTTCCGACGAAACACGCCATCGGCTTGCGTTCGGAAGCGGGTGTGGAGCTGCTCATCCATGTCGGCATCGACACCGTGTCAATGAACGGGGAAGGATTCACTGCCTATGTCAGAGCCGGCGACCGAGTGAAACGGGGCGATCGGCTTCTTTCTGTCGACTTGCCGCTTGTGCGCGAGAAAGCGAAAAGCGCGGTGACGCCGATCATCATCACGAACGGCGACGCCCTCGAAAGCCTCGAGAGAGAGGCCGAGGCATCAGCCAAAAAAGGCGAGACGGTCTTATTTCATGTCAACATGAAATAAGGGCGGTGAGGGGGATGTATGTTTACAAAACGACAAAAAGAGATCTTATCATTTTTAGCTCACAGCAAGGATCTCATTCCAGATGAGTGGATGGCAAAGCAATTAGGAATAAGCGATCGGACAGTTCGTCATGATGGTGGTGAAAAAAATCTCTCTGTTAAAAAATACGGATGTTTTAAATCATAACATATTACCTATATATTTAAGGAGATCATTAATGAAGAGGGTGTCCCAAAAGGATCGAGACACCCCCTTTCGTTTCTATATATGCACGATGACTATTTCTTCCACACTATATTTTGTGTCTATCCTGAAAACACCATTTAAGACAAAAAACGGAGCCCACCTAGCCTTCGGAATCGGATTCCAAAGGAAGGTATTTCAGTATATATATGGTTAATAAGTGCTATGCACTCGTTTTTTCTAGTTTCACTTCGTACCCTAACCCCTCTAATCGTTTCACCGTTTGACGCACGATGCGCGCTTCTTGCTGCCGATCCCAGTAGTCGGCTCCCAACTCTCTATACGGTTCCTTTCGAGTTAAGATATAATAGATCATTTCTAAAATCGTTCTCCCGACCGCGACACTCGCTCGATTCGCTCCTCTTCGTTTGGCGATCCGATGATACTTGGCCGATAGGTACGTGTTCTTCGTTCGGGCGGCGGCACGGGCACATTCCACGAGGCACGACCTTAGCTTCTTGTTCCCTTTCCTCGTTCGACCTGACAACCGTTTCCCTGCACTCTCATGATTCCCGGGAGCCATTCCGGCCCATGAGGCCAAGTGCGCGGCGGTAGGGAACCGGCTCATGTCCGTCCCGATTTCCGCTACAATTTGTTCCGCGCTTTGCCGCCCCACTCCCGGGATCGTATCGATGAGCTCCAGCGCTTCATGAAAAGGGCTCGTTCGTTCCTCGATTTCTCGATCCAACCGGGCAATCGCTTCATCTAAATACTCCACATGACGCCATTGCTCGGCCAGCATCATGCGTTGATGCGGCCCTATCATTCCTTTCAACGCGCGCCGGAGCTCTTCCGTTTTTTGTTTCAGCCGCCCTTTGGCGAGCTGGGCGAGGGCCGCCGGATCGTTCTTTCCTTCGATAAGGGCGCGAATGATGAGCCGGGCCGACATCCCGTTGATGTCGGATACGACCGAAGAAAGCTTGATATTGGCTCCTTCCAGCACTTTTTGGATGCGGTTGAGCTCCCGTGCCCGTTCCTCGATCAAACTGCGCCGATAACGGACCAGTTCCCGGAGCTCCCGCTGAGCCCGATGAGGGATGTAACTCCCTTTTAGCAATCCATGGCGAAGCAAGTCCGCGATCCATTCAGCATCTTTGACATCGGTCTTTCGCCCGGGAACCGCTTTGATGTGTTGGGCATTGACGACAAGCACTTCGATCGGCTCTGCTTCGAGGAGATTATACACTGGCTTCCAATATACGCCCGTCGACTCCATGGCAACGTGCGTCACCTTTTTTTCTTTCAGCCAATCCACCAACTCCTCGAGATCGTCGGTCAGCGTACCAAACGTGCGAATCTCTTTTCCTTCAGGGGTAAGGGCGCAAGCCGTAATCGATTGCTTATGCACGTCCAATCCGCAACAGCGTTCATACAAGACGCGCATCGGTCTTCCTCCCTGCTTCGTTCTCAAAAACAGCTGGTGCAGCAGCCTTTGTTCAAGCATTCTATCCTGCGTGCTTCCCTCAAGGGAGCGACATTCCGTGGTGCACCAGACTACTGGGGTCTGTCTATCCTTCGGACTTTTACGTACCATAGATACAACGACCTCATGACCCCAGCTGCAAGGAGACCATTCGACAGAAGGTTGTTTTCATCCTTCCGATGGTGACGAAATTTTTTTGTCATGGGAGTCTATCCTCAAAATACCCGAACTCCAAAATGCGTAAAGTGGCAGCGTTCAACATAGGGATATTTTCATCCCTCCGATGGTGACGAAATTTTGGGTCAAGGGAGTCTATCCTGAAGACAGACGGCCTTTTGGGTCAGCCCCTTCATTATCGCTTTTTCCGCTGGCTAAGCCATAGCGGAAAACGAATGATAAAGCTAAGGAACAGCACTAGCAACACAAGGAGGGCGGATGTTTTTTGGGCAATTTGCTGCGCATCGGCCACAAGCGCTTCAGATTGAATGTACCACAAATGGACCGGAAGAGTCGCGCCTTCGGAAAGGAGATGGAAATCCCACATCTCGCCAGATGACGATGTCCCACCGACTAGCAAAATGATGGCGGATTCGCCAAATGCTCGGCATGCGACAAGGCTGATGCCGGTCAAGATGCCTTTCATGGCGGCAGGGAGCACCGTTTTGACAATGGTCTGTGCTTTGGTTGCGCCTAAAGCGAAGGAGGCTTCCCTCCAAGCGGAGGGAACCGCCGTGATCGCTTCTTCGGAGACGCGGGCTAAAACTGGTAGATTGAGCAATGCTAATGTGATGGATGCTCCTAAAATGGTCACGCCGATTTGAAAGTATTCCACAAACAAGGCGTAACCGAATAGACCAAACACAATCGACGGGACAGATGCCAAGCTTTCAATGGCCGCCCTCACCCATTCCATGATTCGGTTGTTTGGGGCGTATTCCGCTAAAAAAATACCGGCTCCAATTCCGATGGGCAACGACAAAAGCAATGATAACACGAGAATGTAAATCGAGTTCCATAAGAACGGTCCAACTCCTCCTCCAGCGTCGATTTCTTCGGGCAGTCCAATGAGGAAATGGATGTCAATGTCCGACAACCCTTTTCGCACGATTATATAAAGAAGGGATAAGATGATAAAAAAGACGGTTGCGGAAATGATGCTGATCATACCCAGTACGAGTCGATTCATGAGACGACGGATACGGAGCCGACTCATTTTTCCATGAAGGCCAAGGGCTTGATTGTTCATGATGACGGTCCTCCTTTCAGCCGCAAGCGGCGAATAATCATAATTAAAGAAATTGAGATGAAAAGCAGCAAAAGCGCCATCATATAAAGGGCATGGTTGGTTGTTGATTGAAAATCGACGTTTAAAATTTGCATCACGATATGGCTGGTCAATACACTTGATGGCGTGACCAAATCAAATCCCCATTGCGCCACGTTGCCGATGACCATCACCACGGCCATTGTTTCGCCAATGGCGCGTGCCATACCGAGGATGACAGCAGCCGCAATCCCAGATTTGGCGGCAGGAAGCAACACTTTTGCAATCATTTCTATTTTGGTTCCTCCAAGGGCATAGTTGGCCTCCCGCCATTCGTTGGGAACCGCGCAAAGCGCATCGTCGGTGATGCGGGTGATGGTAGGCAAGATCATCATCGATAGCACGATCGCTGCCGCAAGAATTCCATCTCCCACTGGAGCACCCGTAAGCTTACGAATCCATGGAACGAGCAGGGTGGCTCCCAAATACCCGTAAACAATGGATGGAATGCCGACCAATAAATCAAGCAACGTCCGAAGCCATTGTTGAAGCCGGGGAGGGGCCATCTCCGCAATAAATATGGCTGTCAAAATGGAAATCGGTGTGGCCATCAACAGCGTCACGAACATTAAATATAGCGTTCCGGTGATAAAGACGGCAGCGCCGTATCGATGATGTTCCGGATCCCATCGGGAGGAAAAGAAAAATTCCGACGGAGATATATCTCGAAACACGAGAAGGCCTGTTTTGCTGACGAATAGAACGATGGCGCCCAATACGACAATCAGAAATACGATGCTCGTTAAGCAAAAAAAACGAAACAGGCGGTCGGACCTATATTTTGTGATCCAGCGTTGACGTTGAGCAGTCAACAAGTGGGTGGCCTCAGTCCAATCAGGAGACAGCTTTTCCATTTTCCTTTCCCCTTTCTTTCATCGAACGGAAAATCAGCCTCTCCGCCAATATAAGGAGAGGCTGAAAAGAGGTCGTTATTTCACGGGAATGAATTTTAATTTTTTCAAAGAGCCATTTTGGAACTTTTTGCTTAAAATATAATCGATAAAAGCTTTGTCCGCGCCTTTGGCTTCCCCTTTGGTCAGTAAGTATCCATAGCCGTAAAAGATGTATTTGCCGCTGGCGGCATTAGCTGTGGTTGCTTTGACACCGTTGATGCTGACGGCTTTAATTCCGCCTTTCACATACGCCAAATCAACAAATCCAATGGCGTTTGGATTCGACGCAACGGCATTCACCATATCCCCTGATTTTTGCACTTCTTTATAGTTATCTCCTGTCGTTTTGATAGTATGGCCGTCCATGATTTTGTCTTCAAAATTGACGCGTGTTCCAGATCCTTTGGCTCGGTTGATGACGACGATTTCTTCATCTTTTCCGCCTAATTGTTTCCAATTTTTGATTTTTCCTTCATAAATGTCTTGGATTTGTTCGACGGACAGGTTGCTGATGGGATTGTCTTTGTTGACAATGACAGCGAACGGAATTTTGGCAATTTTGTATGCTTTTAATCCTTTATAAGCGGGGAACCCTCCGACCGCTTTGGTGGCATCCCAGTCGCATGCTCCGATGGTGGCGACTCCTTTTGTGACAGACTGCGGACCGGCGATGGAAGAAGAGCCGGAAACCACAATTTTGACTTTTGGATGGCTCTTTTTAAATTCTTTTGCCGCTTGTTGAGTTAACGGCAACAAAGCTGTGGAGCCGGCGATCACAATTTTTCCAGATACTTCAGCGGCATCGGCGCGATGCTCGGTGGCGAAGGCTGCTCCGAGCAACAACGTGGATGAAAGAACAGCAGAAATGACTCTTTTCCATAATGTGCTGCGTTTCATAAATCTCCCTCCATCATCATGTTTAATTGTCATTTTGTAAGATTAATCCATGCACCATGGCGAAGAAGCGATACTTTTTCTCCACCGTCGGTCGCCATCGTTACCGCAATTTGATCGTCATATGGTGATGGCGCAATCGAGGTGATTTCATTTTTCGTACTTCCCATTGTTGTCCACGATTTGGTAGATGGATCGAAGCAGCGGATTGTGTAAAGGTCATTTGCTTCAACAACAACGTAAATGCGGCTTTTGACAACCGCCATGTCAATGATGTTCTGCTTATCAAGCAATGTTTGTTCTACTCCGTTTCGAATCACTTTCAATGATGGCGGACTCATTTCATCATCCGTTGCGCTTACATATACGATGTCATGGTTTGATAGAAACGCGCTGTCAACCTTATTGTCTGGCGACGAAGTTAATGGTGTCGGCTGTTTTGTTGGTGAAGACAGGTCGACAAGAATCAGCTGCGGATCGGTTCCGCTTGTATCAATGGAATCGACATCGGTTTTTTGATCGTCCGTGTAATTCGTTTTCCCTTCATTCGCTACTGTGTATAATAACTTTGTTCCATCGGAAGAAAGACGAAGATCTGTTTTGTACTTCACTTTGTCATCAATGAGCTTGGTGACGGTTCCATTGTCTAAGGCAACGACCGCGACCGCCTCATTGTTGCTGCCGTAAATGCAATAGAGTGAGCGGCCATCGCTGGACCAAACGAGATCGGTTTTGACCTCATCGTCTTCTCCGATTTGTTGGACCGTGTTGGAAACGAAGTCTATGACAAACAAATGACCGTTTTCATCGACGTAAGCAGCTTTTTTTCCATCATGTGATAACGTAAGATCCATTTCATTGATGGAACGGATGGCCGTTCGCGAGCGAATGTCCAAAAGCAGTGAAGAGGCTTCATCCGGCCGGCTGATGAGCAATGTATTTTGATCGATCCATTGTGGATTGATGCTCGTTCCTTTGATGAAACCAGACGTGGCGATAAATCGATCTTCCTCCTCGATATCTCCCCCTAGTGCATAGACGATGGCGGACAGATTGATGTACGGCACCCCGTTTTGAATGAATGGCGCGGTTGGCAAGGAGGTTTTTTTGCCGCCGGCGTTCAATACATAACTAAACGGGTGGAAGAGAATTGTCCGGTTGCCTTTTTCCACCTTAACCATGCTCGTTTTTTTGTCAACGTGCACAGTAGCGCCAAAAGCAGCGGCAACATCATTGACGGAATAAAAAGATGTTTGTCCTAACACGAGACCGTGAATCGTGGCTGTGGAGCCGTTCACTTGCCATGTCTCGCGAAATGGGCGCAAGCTGCCGGATGTCGACACGATGGAGACGCCAGCTTCTGCTTTCCATTGTCCACCTAAGAGAGCGGCGATTTGCTTGGCATCGACATACAGTTCTTGACCAAAACGCTGTGGGGCGACAGACAATGAAACGGATTTGCCGTTCACCAATGCCGCTTTTTTCCCTATCTGAAGCACGATCCGTACGTTGGGAGATGTGCGTCGAATTTCATAATATTGGTGTTTTTGATCATACCGATAATCGGCTGAAAACAGCTTGGCCATATCGCTCCCCGCCAATAAAACAGTTCCCGAACGATGGAGCGAACGGACCGTCATCAATTTGCCGTTGACATTGACAATATAGTGAGATGCGGATGTATTCTTCTCCACTGCGGCATAGGCATGTCCATCGAGCGTTGTCCATGATGAGGTGGAAGCCGCTAGCAAAGCTGTTGCCATGACAGTTCCGGCAATGATTTTTTTCACGAGAGCCTCTCCTTTCTATTTTTCCTTTTGCATGAGAAGTTGGTTTCATTGTTCGATGGAAGGCGATCCTCCTTTCCATTCAAAGGATTTAAGAAATTTTTCCTAAGCATAAACGATTATATGAGAAAAGTGTAAAATGAATATTTTGTTTTATTTAAAGTGTATTAATATTTTGTGCCTTTTGTGTTAATTTCGCTATGCAACGCATTTCTAGTTCCAATATGATGAGGAATGAATGGAAGCTCCAGCCCTTTTAAGCAAAGCGATTGTTATAGGCTAAAATGAACAACATCACGGAAAAGTTCCATGGGCAACACGATCTGCCCTCCACCCGGGGATGAAAATCACCGCTGGCTGACGGGATTTTCACGGAAAAGTTCCATGGGCAACACGATCTGCCCTCCACCCGGGGATGAAAATCACCGCTGGCTGACGGGATTTTCACGGAAAAGGAAAGAAGAACAGATTTGAGGTTGGCCAAAAGATGCACTAGCGCCTGTCAAACAAAGTGCGGCTGTTGTGTGTTTGGTTGTACTCGTCATGCTGCTACTGGAGCCGGATCAACCGGAAAAAATGTAGTCATTTTTTCATCTCGACAATTTTTTCAGCCTCGCGCACAACTTATGCTGCCACCCAACGTCGCCGGTCATGCCGGCCAGCAGCGACAGTTTTTTGAGTTTCGCGATCTCCCCATACTCTCTTGACATTGACAGAATCGTTTGGTGAAGATTTGGATGTTTTGAAGAAAAATAAACCCGCCTTCGTGATATTATCCCTCTAGTGTAGACAGTTGGGAAAAAGCCCATACTGTAAACAAAAACACTGGAGGGATTATTTTTATGTTCGAAATGAAAAAAACACGAAAAGGAAAAACCACGTATTCACCGGAATTTAAGCTAAAGGCTGTCAAGATGTACATAGAAGAGGGATACGGATATAAGCGTGTATGCAAAGAATTAGGAATTCCTAGCACCAAAACTATCAGGCTTTGGGTGAAAAATTACGATGAGACAGGTCTTGACGGACTGGAAGAACGGCGCGGAAAATCCAAGTCCCCGCTAAAGGGAGGACCAAGAAAAAAGAAGTTACGTCTGGAAGAAGAAAATCGGAGACTGAAAGCAGAGAATGAATATTTAAAAAAGTTGCGATCCCTCGCAAGGAGGTGAAACCGGAAGAACGATTTCAGATCATCCAAGAGTTATCCGTGACATACCCCATTTCCTTACTATGTGAAATGGCAGGAGTCACAAGGGGTGGTTACTATAAATGGTTAAACCGACGGGGAATGATGACGGAGAAGCAAAAAGAAGATGAGATGGTAAAGCGAATGATCTTGGAATGCCATCAAGAGGTCAACGGGATCTACGGGTATTATCGTGTGAAAGCGTGGCTTCAACGGAAATATGGGAAGGTAGTGAATCATAAAAGAGTCTACCGACTAATGAAAGAATTGGGGATTAGAGCAAAAATCCGGCAAAAAAAGAGAAAGTATAAAAAAGCACGGAGAATATCGTTGTTTCGAACGTGTTGAACCGCGATTTTACAGTGACCGAGGCCAATCAAAAATGGGTGACGGATATTACGTATTTGCCGTTTCAAGGAAAATATTTATATCTTTCGGCCATTAAAGATTTGTACAACAATGAAATCATTGCGTATCGCATCAGTCATTCTAATAATTTGGAATTAGTGATTGATACCGTAAAAGAGGCCATAAAAAAACGAGATGTGCGAGGAGTCATTCTCCACAGTGACCAAGGCTCGCCATACACATCTCGTCAATACCATAAACTGCTTAAGGATCATCCACATTATCCCTAGTATGTCCAGAAAAGGGAATTGTTTAGACAATGCTGCATGGAAAACTTTTTTGGACATTTGAAATCTGAAGTGATGGACCTTCGCACCTTTCGAACGGACGAGGAAGTGATTCTGGCCATAGACCGGTATATGCATTTTTATAATCATGAGCGTTTTCAAAAAAATTAGGCTACCTCAGTCCTGTCGAATATCGAACCACCAAGGTAGCTTAGCAGACGAACGGATGATATGGACTCCTTCTTCAGCTTACCAACCGTTAAAGTTGAATGAAGGGGAAGTTGTCAAGTGCTTTCCTTGACAGCTTCCCCTCATTCAACTATCCTGCAAGCAGCTGAAGAAGGTGGGCGTTTTTCATACTGTCTACTTGACAGGGATATGTTCATCGACATGGGCGGGTTTTTTCTGTCAATCCAAATACTTCTCGCATAACGATACGAACTTTCCATCTGACTTTAGCCCTTCCAAAATGCTTCTCAACATTGCACTTCTTTTGGGAAGCTGCTTCTCGAACTCTGCGACAAATGTGTCCTTGTCCCACTGTGATTTGCCAGCGTGATAAAACAGCTTTTCCAGGCGTTCCAACTCGTCGGCAGTAAAGCCAGTGGCTAAGGCCAGAATCGCAAAGCTTTTGTGCTCCTTGTTCACCATATCTAAGAGTAACGTAATTGCGTCGGTGGCTATATAGGTGCAATTTGAATCTTTAACATTTGTAGTTTTTACAGAGCGATTGGATCGACTGTCGGGCGAGCGAACAATGCCGCTTCCGGAACCATGCATGGGGCTGCGAAGCGGGTGATTGTTCGGTCACCGCCAGTCGAAAAGTGGATAAGCGACTTTTCCGTCAATGATATGTTAAACTTTTTCGTTGCATGTATATAGACTCAATTTTGCTTCAAGATCCTTGATTCTTTCCTCGTTCATAGCACCCTCCTTGTACTATAGTAATACCCAGTCTACGAATTTTGAAATGACCCAACCAACCTGTCTCGCTGTACTCAGTGGTACTCCCAGATCATATAACGCCCGCTAACTTGATCTTGAATGATTTGGATAGAAAGGTCTTTCCAAGAAGCTATAGTCCGCAAGGTATCAGTAATATTATCGGTATATTCCCTGATAGTATCTGCTACCTTTTTACTGCCGTAGTCCTCAACAAAGTCGAGCAATTTTTTAATGGCTTGCGATTCCAGCATGTCTGCTAACGTCAATACCGCTTTCTTGAGAGCTGCAGTTTTGATACCCTGTGTTTCTACCTTTGGCGACACTGTGTTGACCTTCGCCACAGAAGGGGTGAGTTGTGACACCGTGTTTGTCTCTGCGGCAAAAACAGAAGGTAGGTACTGCTACCGCCAAAACAGACAGAGCTAAAACAGGAGATAAAATTCTTTTGAACAACTTCATAGACAGCTTCATAAATTCCCCCTCCCTTTTATCGGCGAATCCGGCCCTCCGCATGCCCCACGATGCTCAATGGGATGATCTGTGTGGAGTTTTCATAGAACTTTTGACGCTACCTTTATCGGTTTATTTATTTCAATGAATACTATAAAAGGTTAAAAAAGTAAAAGTATGTCGCAATTTGTCGTTCACAAAAAGTTCATATAACCTATATTAGTACTCACATTTCGTACCCTAACAGGGTTGAAAGAAAGGATTTTTTGTTTCGTTTTTTAGAACAACTTTCCGACCAACACAACGAGTGATGAAAATCTTTTTTTACAATCTATGGTCATTTCGTATCACGTTATACGTAAATGCTCTCATCCATGCTCAATCCCTGCAGAATACTTCCTTGTGTGTCAAGGATTTATTCGACATTTGAACGAAAAAATCCTCCCGATTTTTGTCGGAAGGGTGCGAAATGTGAGGTCGAAATCAACATCATGAATAAGGGAACGAAGAAAGGATTTGATGCTTTATCAAAAGGTTGTACTGGCGTCTATCATGAAAAGCATGGCAGCTGATTTTAGCCGAACTTTTTGTTCCAGCCATGGAACGATGGCTGGATCGCGATGTTGGTGTTTGATCCTGTTATTCAAGGCTTCGAGCTGATTTTTCGCAAAAATTATCAACCGTATAGTGCACAGGCCAACGGTTTTCTTTTATAATGAATATGTCTTGACATTAATAATGACAGGAGGATACACATGAACGAACCGACGATTTCCCAGCGCAAGCTGTTAAGCATTGCCGGTCTCGGTTGGCTGTTTGACGCGATGGATGTCGGCATGTTGTCGTTTTTGATGGCCGCCTTGCAAAAAGATTGGAACTTGACGGCCGGGCAAGTCGGCTGGATCGGCAGCGTCAACTCGATCGGCATGGCGGTCGGGGCGCTCGTGTTCGGGCTGCTCGCCGACCGGATCGGCCGGAAAAACGTTTTTATTTTCACATTGTTGCTGTTCTCGCTTGGCAGCGGGCTGTCGGCGCTCACGACGACGTTGGCGGCGTTTTTGGCGTTCCGCTTTTTGATCGGCATGGGGCTTGGCGGTGAGCTGCCGGTCGCGTCGACGCTCGTTTCGGAGGCGGTGCCGGCTAAAGACCGCGGACGGGTTGTCGTGCTGCTCGAGAGCTTTTGGGCGGGCGGCTGGCTGTTGGCGGCGCTCATCTCGTATTTCGTCATACCGGCTTACGGCTGGCGGACGGCGTTATGGCTGGCGGCGATCCCGGCGCTGTATGCGATCTATTTGCGCCTCCGTCTGCCTGATTCGCCGCGGTTTGCGGCCGCGCAAAAAGAGGAGACGGTGTGGAGCAATATCGTCAAAGTATGGTCCGCTCCCCATCGGAAAGAGACGGTTATGCTTTGGTTGCTTTGGTTTTGCGTCGTCTTTTCGTATTACGGCATGTTTTTATGGCTGCCGAGCGTTATGGTGATGAAAGGGTTTAGTTTAATTAAAAGCTTTGAATATGTGCTCATCATGACGCTGGCGCAATTGCCCGGCTATTTCAGCGCCGCATGGCTGATCGAGCGGGCGGGGCGGAAATTTGTCTTGGTGACGTACTTGCTTGGCACAGCATTGAGCGCTTACTTTTTCGGCACGGCCGAGTCGCTCGTCGGGCTGATGGCATCCGGCATTTTCTTGTCGTTTTTCAACCTCGGCGCTTGGGGAGCGCTGTATGCGTATACGCCGGAGCAGTATCCGACGTCGATTCGTGCGACCGGCGCCGGCATGGCGGCGGCGTTTGGCCGCATCGGCGGCATTTTTGGCCCACTGTTGGTCGGCTCGCTTGTCGCCCAAGGGGTGTCGGTGACGGCCATTTTCACGCTGTTTTGTCTATCGGTCCTTGTCGCCGTTTTGGCGGTCGCGGTGTTGGGCAGCGAGACGAAGCAGCAGGAGCTTGCATGAGGAAAATCGTTGTAAGGGACATTCTCTAAGACAGATCTCTCATGAGAGTTGCGGGCTTTGGTTCGTGGCGCTCGTTAGGGGAGGCACGCCGAAATTGACAAACAAACGGCAGGGGCGGTACCTTAAGGGTAAGCCCCTTTTTTGATTGGCCAAGCTTTTGGTGGGTGTGCGCATCGACGCCCGCGGACGCCAAGGGGGAAAGCCAGTGCGAGAGGCGGTGAATCAATCTTGCGTCCGTCCGTGTCTGTCGTTATTCCGACGTACAATCGCCCGTATCCGCTTGCCGAGCTGCTCGAGTCGTTAAGCCGGCAGACGTACAAGCCGTTTGAGGTCATCATTGTCAATGACGGCGGCGTTCCGGTTCATGATGTCGTCGTCTTGTACCCGGAGCTTGACATCCGTCTCATCGACCGCCGCGACAACGAAGGACATGTCGCGGCCCGCAACGCAGGCGTCCAAGCGGCGCGCGGCGAATTCATCATGCTTTGCGACGACGATGACTTAGTGTTGCCGTGCCATCTCGAGCGGATGGTCGCAGCGCTCGAGCATGCGGACTTCGCCTATGCCGATGCGGAAATTGTCCAGTATCGGGTGGAAAACGATCAGCGCGTCCCATCCGCCCGTTTTTTATTTGCCTATGAGTATGATTTGGAAGCGATGCGGACGTTTTCGACGTACGTCCCGTCTGGAAGCGTGTATCGAAAATCGCTCCATGACGAGATCGGCTGCTTTGACCCGTCTGTCCACCATTATTGGGATTGGGACTTCTTTTTGCGCGCGGCGGTCGTCTGTCGCGTCGCCCGTGTCGCGGCGGCGACGGTCTTGTATGCATTCAGCCCGGACGGCGACAACGTGTCGCGACAGGTAGGCGGCAAGCGGCGCCAATATTTGCGGCGGCTTTGCGAGAAGCATGGGCTCGGCGACTTGCCGGTGAAAAACTTTTGGCTCTTGCTTGACGAGCCGGAAGTCGCGAAGCGCCGGGCGGACACCGAAGTCATTTGGAACGGTCAGCCGATCGTGTCGCGGTTTTGGATGCAAAAAAAGGCAGGATGGCGTTGACAAAAGGTTTTGGGGTTTGTTATGATAGTGGACAAAATCATATATGGATCGCGATGACGGATCAATAGTAGTTAACCCTCTCTTCCCAAGCGAGCCGGGGACGGTGGAAGCCCGGCGAAGATGGTTAATGAAACGGCAGTCCGGAGCGGAAATGGCAAAAAGGGGATGCGTGATTTGCGCATCAACTAGGGTGGAACCGCGGGAGCTACGCTCTCGTCCCTAGGCGTCAGGCCTAGGGGCGAGGGCGTTTTTGATTGGTGGACATCACATTGAAGGAGGATGAACACGATGGCTGTCACAATGGAAGAAATCGTCGCACATGCCAAGCATCGCGGCTTCGTTTTTCCGGGGTCGGAAATTTACGGAGGGCTGGCGAACACATGGGATTACGGCCCGCTTGGCGTTGAGCTGAAAAACAACATTAAACGGGCGTGGTGGAAAAAATTCGTTCAAGAGTCGCCGTACAACGTCGGGCTCGACGCCGCCATTTTAATGAACCCGAGAACGTGGGAAGCGTCCGGCCACTTAGGCAACTTCAACGATCCGATGGTCGACTGCAAACAGTGCAAAGCGCGTCATCGCGCCGATAAGTTGATTGAGAAGGCGCTCGAGGAAAAAGGGATCGAGATGATCGTCGACGGTTTGCCGCTTGCCAAGATGGATGAACTCATCAAGGAATACGACATCGCCTGTCCGGAATGCGGCAGCCGCGATTTCACGAACGTTCGCCAGTTCAACTTAATGTTCAAAACGTACCAAGGCGTCACCGAGTCGAGCGCCAACGAAATTTATTTGCGCCCAGAGACAGCGCAAGGCATTTTCGTCAACTTCAAAAACGTCCAGCGCACGATGCGCAAAAAATTGCCGTTTGGCATCGCGCAAATCGGCAAAAGTTTTCGCAATGAAATTACGCCGGGCAACTTTACGTTCCGCACGCGCGAATTTGAACAGATGGAGCTCGAGTTTTTCTGCAAACCGGGCGAAGAGCTGCAATGGCTTGAGTATTGGAAGCAGTTTTGCAAGGAGTGGCTGCTGTCGCTTGGCATGAAGGAGGACAACATCCGCCTGCGCGACCATGCGAAGGAAGAATTGTCCCACTACAGCAACGCCACGACTGACATCGAGTACCATTTCCCGTTCGGCTGGGGCGAGCTGTGGGGCATCGCGTCGCGCACGGATTACGACTTAAAGCGGCATATGGAATACTCGGGCGAGGACTTCCATTATCTCGACCAAGAAACGAATGAACGCTACATCCCGTACTGCATTGAGCCGTCGCTTGGCGCTGACCGCGTCACGTTGGCGTTTATGATCGACGCCTATGACGAAGAAGAGCTGGAAGACGGCACGACCCGGACGGTGATGCATTTGCATCCGGCGCTTGCACCGTACAAAGCGGCTGTCTTGCCGTTGTCGAAAAAGCTCGCTGATGGGGCGCGCCGCATTTACGAAGAGCTGGCGAAACATTTCATGGTCGACTATGATGAAACCGGCTCGATCGGCAAGCGGTATCGCCGCCAAGATGAAATCGGCACGCCGTTTTGCATCACATACGATTTCGAGTCTGAACAAGACGGCCAAGTGACCGTGCGCGACCGCGACACGATGGAACAAGTGCGGTTGCCGATTGGGGAGCTCAAAGCCTTTTTGGATGAAAAAATCGCTTTTTGATGACGGGAACGCCGGGGCATTCGTGAGGCCCCGGTTTTTTATCGGCTTTTTTGCCAAACAAGGAAGCAGGCGATTGAAAAAAGTCTGGAAACGGAACCGCTTTTATAGTTAAAATTTCAAAAAACCATCGAATTTCCGCCGCATAAATGGTAAAATAGAAGCATAGACTAGTTCCTGCATCCTGCACGAATCAAGGGGGTTAGCCATCATGGAAGGAAAACCGATCTATTACGATGGCAGTGGCCATCAGCCTAGTGACGCCGGCGAAAACGCCGCGAAAAACGAACCGTTTACGTTGACGGATGAAATAAGAAAACAAATTAGCGGCAATCCGTTTGCTGTTGAACAAAGCGAATAACCGATCCGCACGCCAATTGCCTCAAGGGCAATTTTTTTTTGGGCAAATGATTTGCCAAATTCGCATCATCTTTCTATAATTATCTCTTGTTCGAGATATTTGAAGTAGAGGTAAAATGCATGTCATGTTTAAAAATGGCAAACACTAAAATGCTCAGATCATCAAGAAAGGGAGTATGCATCATGACGAAAGTATTGTACATCACCGCCCATCCTCACGACGACACGCAATCGTACAGCATGGCGGTTGGAAAGGCGTTCATTGAGACGTACAAACAAGTGCATCCGGACCATGAGGTGATCCATCTCGATTTATATAAAGAATACATTCCGGAAATCGATGTTGACGTATTCAGCGGTTGGGGCAAACTTCGCTCCGGGAAATCGTTTGAAGAGCTGTCTGATGAAGAAAAAGCGAAAGTCGGGCGGATGAACGAACTGTGCGAACAGTTTATTTCCGCCGATAAATATGTCTTTGTGACGCCAATGTGGAACTTTTCTTTCCCGCCCGTATTGAAAGCGTACATTGACGCCGTGGCGGTGGCCGGAAAAACGTTCAAGTATACAGAACAAGGGCCGATCGGGCTGCTCACCGATAAAAAAGCGCTCCATATTCAGGCGCGCGGCGGATTTTATTCGGAAGGCCCGGCGGCACAAATGGAGATGGGACATCGGTATTTAAGTGTCATTATGCAGTTTTTCGGCGTGCCGTCGTTTGAAGGACTGTTTGTCGAAGGGCATGCGGCGATGCCGGAAAAGGCGGAAGAAATAAAAGCGAACGCCATCGCCCGAGCGAAAGACTTGGCTCACACGTTCTAATGAGACGCTTTGAATAGGTTGGCGATTTCGAAATGTCATGAGAAATGACGCTTCACCGTCTCCGCCGGCGCGGCCGGCCTCATGATGTCGATTTCAAAATTGCATGGGAAATGACCGCGGTTGAGGACGCTCTCTGTTTAGAGAGCGTTCTTTTTGTTGTTCCGGCGGCGGAAGCGAAAATGAGGAGGCGGCGACGTTCGTATGCGATTGATGTCCAACGTATGGTATAATAAGCCATATAGCCGTGAGGAGTGGAGGTTCACCATTTGTGAACAAGGATCAACGATATCAGCCAGCGCGTTGGCACGGCATGGCGGCAACGCTGGCGGCCGGGCTGTTTGGCGTGCTTCTGTTCGCTGGCGGTCAGCTGCTGCTTTTACCCGAATTCTATCATCCTATTCATCTTTCTTTAGGGTTTGCCGCTGTCGTCGTCTGTTGGCTTGTCGCCTTGCAAGGATGGGCTGTATTTCCGCATACGCTGTCAACCGAGCGGCTCATGATGGGGGCGTTGTTTTTTTCTGCGGGGGCGCTCTTTTCTGTTCATTTTGTCCTTTCCTTCACAGAGGATGACGTTTTGGCGGCGCTATTTTCGCTCGCTGCCCGCTTTACGCTTGCTTGGGGGCTGCTCTTTCTCTTTTCACGGCCCGATGAGGTGATGGAACGGCAAAGCGGGCAACGCTGGCAGGCGTTTTTGGCCGCGTTTTTGTATACGGCGGCTGTTAGTTTGTTCATCCATATCACGTCCCTGTTTTGGCCGGCGCATGGGACGAGCCGCTGGCCGTTTTGGTGGCGCGCAGGGGAAGGAGCGGTCGGTTTGCTTGATGCAGCGGCGGCCGTGTTCGCATGGCGGCGTTTTCGGCAAGGGAGGGCTCCCGCTTCCCTATACTGGTCTATGGCGCTTCTATTATTTGCCCTCGGTCAATGGTTGCTCATGCTTGGCAGCGGGTACGGGCTATGGGGGCAGCTTTATGAAATGGCTGGATTTTTGTATGTCGTGCGTGCCATGTATATGGAAACGGTGGAAAAGCCGTACGTGGAGCTGAAGCACCGTGAACAACAGCTCGAGATGATGGCGAATGCCCTTGGAGAAGGATTGCTGATGGTGAATCGCGACGGGCAAATCGTTTGGATGAATCCGGAGGCGAGCCGGTTGATCGGCGCCACTTTGGAAGAGGCGAAAGGCAAGCCACTGTTTTCGTTTGTCTCGCTCGCGGGGCCAGACGGCGACAAGTGGGATTGGAAGCAGCTGCGCCGCGTCGTCAAACGGCTGAAAAGCGGCGAGGTGATTCGCGTCGAGGAGGAGCCGTTTCGCCGCCGCGACGGCGTCTGCCTGCCAGTCGGTTATACGCTGGCGCCGGTGTTGGAAAACGGTGCGCTGGCGGGGCTTGTCGCCGTCTTGCGCGACATGACGGAGAAAAAAGAGAAAGAGCGGCTTGAGCGTGAACGCGAACAACTCGACTTTGAACTGTCGCTTGCCGCAAATATGCAGCGGTCGCTTTTGCAGACATCTTCGAAAGTGAACTTGCCTTCGTACATCGACATCGGTGTCCTCAGCGTCCCTGCCCGAGTGTTGAGCGGCGATTTTTATCACTTTGCTGTCCATCAAACATCGGTGTCCGTCGGCATTGCCGATGTATCGGGAAAAGGCATTCCAGCGGCGATGCTCATGACGCTGATGAAATTTATTCTGGACCGGACCGTCCATTACGGAACACAGCCGCACGTATATCTTGACCTGCTGAACCGATTCGCCTACGACTACACGGAGCCGTCGATGTTTGTCACGATGTTTGTCGGCAATTACAACGAAAAAACACATACGTTCTCGTACGCGTGCGCTGGACACGAACCGGCGCTTTGGTATCGGGCGAAAACGAAGCAATGCGTGCCGCTAGGCGCCAAAGGCTGCGCGCTCGGCTTGTTTCCGCAATTTTCATTTGAGACCAAATCGGTTGTGCTCGAACCAGGCGATTTTGTGCTGCTGTACACCGACGGGGTGACGGAAAAGCGTACCGAAGAGGCGGACGATGACTTTTCCGTTCTCGCCGCGATGGTCGCCCGCGTCAACCTTGATCAGCCGGCGCCGGAGATCGTGCGCGAGTTGTACGAGCATATTCAAGCGTATCATCAATACGAACAAAAAGATGACCAGACGTTGTTGCTGCTGCGCCGCCGCTAGCATGGGCAGTTCGACCGCTTGATGCGTAAGGCGGCGCGATGTTTGACCGTTATGGCGAATAGGCGGCGAGCTGCCGCTTCAATTTCGCGATGGCCCGCTTTTGAATGCGGCTGATTGTCATTTGCGAGACGCCGAGCCTCTCGGCTAACGAGCGCTGCGTTTCCCCGCGCCGGAAGATGGCGTCGATGACGATTTGTTCTTGCTCGCTCAGTTTGCCGATCGCCTGCTCTAAATCCATTCGCTCGATCAGTGACTCGATTTCGTTCGCTTCATCAGCGACGAATTCACCGATCGTCGTCGCATCCTTTTCCCCATCTTGCACCGGGGCATCGAGCGAAACGGCTTGGTAATGGTCCCGTCCGGCCAAAATTTCGATCGTTTCTTCGACCGATAAGCCTAAGTGGCCGGCGATCTCATCGAGCGTCGGCGAACGCTCGAGCTTGACGGTCAGCTCATCGATCGCCTGCTGCACTTTGCTTCCTTTTTCTTTCACCTTGCGCGGTACTTGGATGTACCATGCTTTGTCGCGCAAATAGTTTTTCATATAGCCGATCAAGCTTTTCATGGCGTATGACTCAAAGCTTGCACCTTGGCTCGGGTCATAATGATCGAGGAGGCGCAAAAACGACAGCCGTCCGATCTGAAACAAGTCTTCGTAAAAGTCAGGGCGGCTGCGCGCCATTTTTTTCGCTGCGGCCGCAATGAGCGGCTCGAAGCGCACGAGCAAGGCGGTCGCCGCTTCTTCCGTTTTTGTTTGTTGATAGGCGGAAATGAGGGCGTCAAGCTTGCTCTTGGACAGAGGAGGGGGATATACAGTCATGGGCATGCTCTCCTTCGCCGCGATGGCGGAATTTCGTCAGGCGGACTTCCGTTCCGCCCTTTGTGGTGACGGTGACATCGTCCATGAGCGCTTCCATCAAAAACAGGCCGAGGCCGCCAGCTTTGACGTCTTCAAGCGGCTTCGCGGACAGGGGCGCTGCTTGCTTGGCCACCCGTTTGTAATCAAACCCTTTGCCCTCGTCTTTAATGATGATTGAAAGTGCATCGGCGCGCATCTCAAAGCGAAGATGAATGACGCCGCCCCTTCCGTTGTACGCATGCAAAACAGCGTTGTTGCACGCTTCTGAGATGGCCACTTTCATATCTTCAATCTCTTCATAGGAAAATCCCATCTTGGCGGCCAGCCCGTATAGCGTCAAACGAGCGACATCGATAAACTGCGCATCAGCAGGAATCGACAGCTGTACGACGGTTTCATGCTCTTTCATGATTGCCCCTCGATCCTTTCTGTCGTGTCATTCATTGTCGAAAACAAGTAGGATACGCCGGTTAAATCAAACAAGCGTTGGACTTTCGGCGGCACGTTCTCAATCATAAACGGCGCTTCTTGTTTTTTGCGTGTTTTCAGCAGTGCGACAAACATCCCGATGCCGGTGCTGTCGATATACGACAACTCTTCAAGGCGGATGACGAGCGGCTTCGACGCATCGCCAGCGAGCGGCTCGACGGCGCGTTGAAACTGTTCGGCCGTCGCTAGATCAAGCTCCCCTTTTATGTATACAACATGCCGATCCGGCTGTTCATCATGCACGATATGAAATCGTTTCCTGTCCATAGCCGTTCACCTCACATAATCAATGAGTTAGCTGGATGATGGTGCGGGAAGGTTGTCCACCTTGCAATGTTTACACTCCTATACCCATATTTTATACTATATGAAACAGGAAAGGGCAGGGGAACGCGATGTTCACAAAGTGGAAAGAATGGGCAAGGGCGCTGAAACGGGAAATTTTTGTCTTGTATTCGGCCAGCCGCGATCGGCGCATCTCTGTCTGGCTGCGGCTCTTTATGCTTGGCGTTGCGGCGTATGCGTTCAGCCCGATCGATTTGATTCCCGATTTCGTTCCGGTTCTTGGGTATATCGATGATTTGTTGCTTGTGCCGCTAGGCATTTACTTGGCGCTGAAATGGCTGCCGAAAGACATCGTCGCCGAACACCGGGCGCGGGCGGAAGAGCTCGCCAAGCAAGGCAAACCGACGAATTGGGCCGCTGGGGCGCTGATCATTTTTTTATACGTGTTGCTTGGCGTCTGGCTGCTCCGCTGGTTGATTTCGTGGATATTTTGATCTTTCCCTCAATTTTTGATGGCTGAGGCAGGGGATTGGCGCATTTCCTGTTGGGGAAACAGGTTTCGCTGTGGTTGCCTCAATCTGAACATTCACTTCGCTTTGACGCTGGGGTCTTTTTGGTTACAATGATAAAAGGAAAAAGCCGATGGCAAAGGAGTTGCTCGCAATGCCGATTCTCAAAAACGACTGGGCTCCGCTGCTTGAAGAGGAGTTTCAAAAACCATACTACTTGAAGCTGCGCGAATTTTTAAAAGTGGAGTACCGAACGCGGACGATTTATCCGGATATGCACGATATTTTCAACGCCCTTCATTATACACCGTATGCAAACGTCAAAGTCGTGCTGCTCGGGCAAGATCCGTACCACGGCCCGGGGCAGGCGCACGGGTTGAGTTTTTCCGTCAAGCCCGGCGTACCGGTGCCGCCGTCATTAGTCAACATCTTCAAAGAGCTGCATGATGACCTTGGCTGCTACATACCAGATAACGGCTATCTCGTGAAATGGGCCGAGCAAGGGGTGTTATTGTTAAACACGGTGCTGACCGTCCGCCGCGGCCAGGCGAACTCCCACCGCGGCAAAGGGTGGGAACAATTCACCGACCGCGTCATTGAACTCGTCAATGAAAAAGACGATCCGGTCGTCTTTTTGCTTTGGGGCCGGAACGCTCAGGAGAAAAAAGAACGGATTACGAATCCGCGCCATCTGATTATTGAAGCGCCGCACCCGAGCCCGTTTTCCGCCGCGCGCGGCTTTTTCGGCCATCGCCCGTTTTCGCGGACGAACGCGTTTTTGATGAAATGCGGACGCGAACCGATCGACTGGCAAATCGAAAACATCGGCGTCCGTGCTGAATAAGGAGGAGAGAATGATGTCCATCTCGTTTGCGGCCGTTATCGCCAAGATGGAAGATGAGCTGCGGAAAGCGAGGTCCACGAACGACCTGCAGCGGGTGCGTGAACACGTCGCCGCCATTCGCGTTTTATGCGATTTGATGTTGGAGGCAACAAGCCATCCGCAGCCGTCCGCTTCGTCTGCCGCAGCCGGGCCGCTTGTCGTCGGCGGGCCGATTTCGGTTGCTGGCGGGCTTTCGCTTGGAGCCGTTTCTGTCGGGGGACGCTCCCCTGACATTGACGATGAGGCGAACGGAGAGTCGTTGCTGGATTTCTGAGAGTGGGACAGCGAATCCCCGTGGAACGGCCTTCTCCACAGGGATTCTTGATCAACAGAACTCCTTTAAACCGCTTGTCCTTGTTTGCGCCAAAGAACAAGAAGCGGTTCTCCGGCTTGGATGCGGGTCTTGTCGGTAGCGCTCCCCATTGACCGGTTCTGTCGAGTGAAGTGGCTGACATACATTAGTAATTTGTTGTCGGGGAACATTCCCATTATTATTAATGAATGAGGGAAAACAATCTTTCATTAGAAAGGCGGAACAGCTATGAAAACATTCATCCTTCTCGGCGCGCTCAATGCGTTTTTAGCCGTCGCATTGGGAGCGTTTGGCGCGCACGGGCTGGAAGGGAAGATTCCGGATCGTTATTTGGAGATTTGGAAAACGGCGGTCCAATACCAGATGTTCCACGCATTAGGGCTGCTTGTTGTCGGATTGCTCGCTGGCAAGGCGCCGAATGTCGGGCTGATCGGTGCGGCGGGCTGGGTGATGCTGGCGGGGATTGTGCTGTTTTCCGGCAGTTTGTACGTATTAAGTGTTACGCAAATCAAGCCGCTTGGCGCCATCACCCCGTTTGGCGGCGTCGCCTTTTTAATCGCTTGGGTGATGATCGGATATGCGGCATTAAAATGGTTGTAAACGGAGCGCAGGAGCGGAGCGCTCCGTTTTTTTGCCGCCGTCCCTCTCCGCTCTATAGCGAAAGCCATAGACTCAACGTCAACAACAGTCCAACGGCCCAATGATGGCGGGCGGCCCATTTCATGCCGCTTCTTTCCTCGGTTCGACTAGCGCCGGGGCGGAAACAGAGACGAAGCCGGATGGCAAGCGGCATCGCGAGCCCTGTGACCGCGGCAAGCAAAGGAACGATATGCCAAACGATCAAAGCAGCAATGGACAAGTAGGCGGAGACGAGAAGAAGCCCGAGAAGGCGCACGGCGTTGTTCCGTCCGAGCCGGATGGCTAATGTGCGGCGAAACGGCCGGTCTTTTTCGATGTCGCGGATGTTGTTTGTCAAAATCATCGAGGCGATCAGCAAGGCGAACGGGATGGACAA
This sequence comes from Geobacillus sp. CAMR5420, assembly GCF_000691465.1. Classification (NCBI taxonomy): domain Bacteria; kingdom Bacillati; phylum Bacillota; class Bacilli; order Caryophanales; family Anoxybacillaceae; genus Geobacillus; species Geobacillus sp. CAMR5420. The sequence goes on along the minus strand of NZ_JHUS01000002.1, from coordinate 64,284 downwards.
GGCAAACAGAGCGGTGTCTGGAACATGCCCTTGTACGGCATAAGCGAGTGCGGTCACGACCGGCCCCATGCAAACGGCGGCGGTCAACTCACCTAAACCGAGCGAGGCGAGCGGACGCGGCCCGGCTGAGTAGGCGATCCCGCAGATGATCGCTGCGGCGCCGATCCACGCGATGGCTGGATCGCTTTGCCACGCCAAGTACGCGCCTAACGCAACCGCGACGGCCAGCATGGCGCCAGCAACGGCAGGGATCGAGCGATGGGCAGGTCCATGGCCATGCCCGTTCGTCCATTTGTCATCGTCTTGGCCGCGCAACCGATCAAAATAGTCATTCAGCATGTTGACGGCTGACTGAATCAGCACAGAGGCGGCTAACATCGCCAGCAGCACCTCGATCCGAACGGCGCCCTTTTTCGCCGCCAGCGCGGTGGCGGCCAGCACAGGGCTGATCGTTCCGCTCCATGTCGGCGGGCGCATTAAGTGAAGCCATGAAAAACGGTAAACCCAATGCCGATCTTCTTCACGATGTTCATATCGCAATGCGAACCCCTCGTTTCCGTTAGGAGAGTAAAAGCATGCATACGATGAGCACGACAAATCCGGCCGCTTCGACCGACTGAACGGCAATGATCGAGGTCATCGCTTTTTTTAACGGCGCATCGTCACCGCCATTGGCTTGGCGCCAAAGGTCTTCATTGGAAAACACCGTCATCGCCTTGCGGTAGCCGACGAACATCCCCCAAGCGAGCGTTGCGATGCCTGTGAGAAGGGCGGTCAGCCATACACGGCCATAGGCGGTCTGCCATACATCTGCCCAACGGTTGATCGGTCCGGCGGCTGTGCCAAGCCATATGCCAGTGGCGATGACGACGGCACTTGCCGCGGCGAGCGGCCGATGCGACCACTGCATGAGCGAGCGGAAAAATTGCCGGCGCTCAAGAGGCGGCATGAATTGGGAGGCTGGATACACTGCCCAGCCGATGAATGCCACGCCCCCCACCCACATGATCGCCGCGATAAGATGTACCCCCAGCAGGAAATCACGCGACGTCCAAACCATCAGTAGACACCTCTTTTGTGTCATTTACCACCATTATATAAGGCCGTGTAGTAGCAGCTTGTGATGGCCATCACGTCAACCAAAAAAAGAAGGTTGCCATCGGCAACCTTCTTGTCAAAAGACAGTTTTTCCGTTTAGCGTGGAGAATACGTAGCAAGCGGTGTTGCGGCTGTAGCGCCGGCAAACGGATATTCGTAGGCGATTTCTCCTTCAAACGTGACATAATCGAGGTAAATCATCGGGATCAAATAGCGTGTGCCTGTTTGTGGGTCGCTTAAAATGACATGGTCACGTCCAGCCGCTTCAATGACGCCGCGAAACACCTTGGCATTCCACTCACGGTTGTTTTCAAACGTCGCATAGATGGTAGCGACTTTCCCTTTGTTTAACCGCAAAATGTTTTCAATGTACGACTCTTCGAGCGGCAGCATCCCCGGGATCGCCGCTCCTGCCGCCGCAGGCGCAGCGGCGGTGGTCGGCGTCGGTGTCGGGGCCGTGAACGTCGGCGCCTGCAAACCGAACGTCGGAGCGGCGGCTGTCGCCGGCGTCACGGTTGGAGCGGCAGCCGCTTGCGGATAGTAATAATACGGGTACGCCGCCGGATAGTACGGCTGCGGATACGGATAGCCGTATGGATAGGATGCATACGGTTGTTGCCGTTCTTGACCGAACGGCGAATAATAAAATGATTGTTGCTCCTCATCAGGTGGATAAAATTGATTTTCTGGATTGTTCGGCATAAAGAACCCTCCTCAATATTAAGAATAGACGCGTGGGCAGTCGGATGGAGTCGGTGCAAAAAAGCAATGCGATTTGTAGCGGCCGACGTTCCACTGGCCAAACCATTGCGGTGGGCACGGTTGGCCTTCAGGTGGTTTAAAAAACCAAAGGGCGTTTGTCGCTGGGTGGTAGCGCCAACCGCGGAGCACTTGGCGGGCTAGGCCGATGTCCACTTCGCGCGCCCGTTGGTAAAAGTACCCTTTTTGCACCGCCTCAAAACCGCCCGGGCTTTGAAACACCATTTGCCGGATAGAGCGGATGCCGCGGAAGTCAAGGCAGTCGGCGATGACGCGGTTGACGCCGACGTTGCCGACCATGAGCATCCCAAGCCGCCCGTCTCCTTCCGCTTCAGCTCGCATGAGCCGAGCCAACAACTTTACTTCCTCTTCTGTGTGGGCTACAATGGAGGGAGCGATCTGACCCATATCGTCACCTCAGTCGTTGTGAATTTCGACAGTAATAGGCTATTGGTGGAACAAGAAAATGGTGACACACGAATAGAATGTTTCTGAAGAGATTTTCTGTTTTTATGTGTATGGAGCGGTCAGGCCGCATATGACAGAAAAGCGGGATGATTGTCCAAAAAGCAGCGAAAACGAAGCAAAGCCCCGTATCGTTCGGGGCTTTGCTTCATACATGGAGGAAAGAAGGCACCTTTTCCACCGGCAGCCGGGTGCCGACGAAAAATGAGCCAAATTCGCCAAAGCGGGCGCTCACTTCGTCAAAGCGCATTTCATATACGAGCTTTTTGAACTGGAGTGCATCATCCGAAAACAAGGTGACGCCCCATTCAAAATCATCCAAGCCGACGGAGCCGGTGATGATTTGCGTCACTTTGCCGGCGTACTTTCGGCCGGTCATGCCGTGGGCGCGCATGAGTTCGCGCCGCTGTTCCATCGATAACATGTACCAGTTGTCGTTGCCTTGGCGCCGCTTGTCCATCGGGTAGAAGCAAATGTAGTTCGTTTTCGGCAAAATCGGATACAAACGGCGGCGCACCTCTGGAATTTGGTACGGATCTTCGCTGCCGGACGCCAAGTAGTTGCTCAACTCCACGACCGAAACGTACGAATACGCAGGTAATAAATAGTCGGCGAGTTTCGTTTTGTTAAGCGCTGTTTCGATTTCATGCAGCTCATCCAGCGTCGGCCGCAAAATCATGAACAAAATATCGGCTTTTTGCCCGACGATCGTGTAGACGGCATGGCTTCCTTGCTTCTCGCTTTCAGTCGTCTCCCATTGGTCGACAAGCGCTAAAAACTCACTGATCGCTGCCTCGCGCTCTTCGTTCGGCAGTGTTTTCCACGCGCTCCAGTCGATCGTGCGGAAATCGTGCAAACAATACCAACCGTCCAACGTTTGGGCCGCTTCGCTCATCATCGTCACTCCTTATCAACAAATTGTACAGTATCACTATATCACAGTTTGCCCAAAAAAGCGGCTATCAGCGTATCAAAGTGGAAGTAGACTGAATTGTGGCAAAAGGTGAATTATTTGTTGTAAAGGCTTACCTGCGTTGCGTTTCTGGCGAGAAGCGGTATGCTTAATAGTGGAAATGGCTTGTGGATGCCGAAATGAGCCGGGTGCGCTTTAACCGGGGCAGGCTGGCCTAGCATAAGGAGGATTGGATCGTGACAACCGATTTATTTACGGCATTAAAAGCGAAAGTAACCGGTACGGGTCGAAAAATCGTGTTTCCCGAGGGAACCGATGACCGCATCTTAACGGCGGCGAGCCGTTTGGCGACGGAGCAAGTGCTGCAGCCGATCGTCCTTGGCGATGAGCAAGCTGTGCGGGTGAAAGCCGCGGCGCTTGGCTTGCCGCTTGAAGGGGTGGAGATTGTCACCCCGCGCCGCTATGGCGGGTTTGATGAGCTGGTTTCGGCGTTTGTGGAGCGGCGCAAAGGGAAAGTGACAGAAGAAACGGCGCGCGAGTTGCTTTTCGATGAAAACTATTTCGGTACGATGCTCGTTTATACGGGAGCGGCCGACGGCCTCGTCAGCGGGGCGGCACATTCGACGGCGGATACGGTCCGACCAGCCTTGCAAATCATTAAAACGAAGCCAGGCGTTCGCAAAACGTCCGGCGTGTTCATCATGGTGCGCGGCGACGAAAAATATGTGTTTGCCGATTGCGCCATCAACATTGCTCCTAACAGCCAAGATTTGGCTGAAATTGCGGTCGAGAGCGCGCAGACGGCGAAAATGTTCGGCCTTAAGCCGCGCGTGGCGCTGTTAAGCTTTTCCACGAAAGGGTCGGCCTCGTCGCCGGAGACGGAAAAAGTCGTTGAGGCGGTGCGGTTGGCGAAGGAAATGGCGCCGGATCTGATCCTTGACGGTGAGTTTCAATTTGACGCCGCGTTTGTGCCAGAGGTGGCGAAAAAGAAAGCGCCGGACTCGGTCATTCAAGGGGACGCAAATGTCTTTATTTTCCCGAGCCTTGAGGCAGGCAACATCGGCTACAAAATCGCCCAGCGCCTCGGCGGTTTTGAAGCGGTCGGCCCGATTTTGCAAGGGCTGAACAAACCGGTGAACGACCTATCGCGCGGCTGCAGCGCCGAAGACGCCTACAAGCTCGCGCTCATCACCGCTGCCCAGTCGCTTGGGGAGTGACGGGGCTGCCGCTCGATAAAAACGAGGGAGGCATGCGCCCCTTGTCCTTTTTGCGCCATTTGCTAATGGCGATTATGTTATAATGAATAGAGTTGGAATGATCTATGCAAGGGGTTGCTCGCGATGGGCCATGAATTGCTGCGGCAGCCGAAATGGCGGGTCATCGACCAGTCGCATTTCGGTCCGCTGTTTGATGCGAAACAATCGTTTGCCATCGATGATGCATTATGCACCGCGGTTGGTGCGGGACAGTCGGATGCGGTCGTCCGCACGTGGGTGCATGAGAATACCGTCGTCTTAGGCGCCGCTGATACGAAGCTTCCGTACATCGATGAGGCCATTTCGTTTTTGCGCCAGGAAGGGTATCGCGTCGTCGTCCGCAATTCCGGCGGGTTGGCCGTTGTCCTTGACAGCGGGGTGTTGAATATTTCGCTCATTTTTCCGGAAACGAAAAACACGATTGCCATCGAGCAAGGGTATGAGGCGATGTACGCGCTCATGGCCGCCATGCTTGCCTCATACGGCGCCCGCGTTGAGGCGGGGGAAATCGTCGGTTCGTATTGCCCGGGGAGCTATGACTTGAGCATTGGCGGCAAAAAATTTGCCGGCATTTCGCAACGTCGGGTGCGCGGCGGCGTTGCCGTGCAAATCTACCTTTGCGTCAACGGGAGCGGAGCCGCGCGGGCTGAGCTGATTCGCCGCTTTTATGAGCTCGGCCGCCAAGGAGAGAAAACGAAATTCGCCTACCCCGATGTTGTCCCAGCTGTCATGGCGTCGCTGTCTGAGCTTCTCGGCTGCGAGTTGTCGATCGATGAGCTGCTTGTCGCCCTTTGGCGCACGCTGCAGTCGTTTGGCGGCGAGCTATATTCGTCTGCCCTCGAGAACGGCGAATGGAATTGGTATGAGCAGTATTGGGCGCGCATCGTCGAACGAAATGCCAACGTATCTTCAGGAGAGCCGATGAGAGAAGTCGAGCCGTAAAGCCCTTTTCGCTTCGATAAGGCGCTTCGTCGCTGCTGACCGCGACCCATGCCCTGCCCAACCTTGGCGCGAATGATGGACGTTCGCCAACAAAAAAGGGGCTGATCCCAAAACGCGAGTGCGTTTTGGGATCAGCCCGGCTTTTCACCCGGCATCCTTTTTCGTTACTCGGCGATTTTCTCTAAGTTTCCGTTCGGGTCCATACGGAAGGTCAGCCCCCGCTCTTCTTCCTCTTTTAACACCATTTTGCGCGCTCGGTTGATGATTTTCACGAGCGTCTCAAAATCTTCTTGGACGGTCGACGAATTTTCTTCTAATTTAGCAACCTTTTCTTCAAGTTCTTTATTTTTTTGCTTTAGTTCGTCAATTTCGCGGCGCAGCCGCTCGTTTTCTTTGATCAGCGCCTCCCGTTTCCGCTCATGGGATTGGAACGTTTTTAAAAAAGCGATCACTTGATCAAGCGTCACTTGTTGCGGCGGAGAGGATGGGACGACAGCTGGCAGCTGCATCACATCGCCCAACTCCTCCAATGACGGCATCGGTGGTTCATACAGGCGCCGCTTTTTCGCGCCGCCTTGTTTGGCCAGCAGCCGCAGCCGCTCTTTTCGCTGCTTTTTCGCCAGCTGCAGCGCTTCTTCGTACTGATGGCGGACGACGGCATTCCAGCGAAAGCCACAGGCGGCCGATGTCCGATTTAGCTTGTCGCCGACTTCTTCAAACGCGTTCAGCTGGGTGCTCCCTTCACGCACATGGCGCAATACGGTCTCTGCCAACAATAAATCGTCTTCTTCCGTCCAAGCGTCTTGCCGTTGTTTCATTGTTCTCCACTCCTTTTTCCCATGCTAGTAAAAGGGTGGACCAAAAGGAAAAAAATTATACGTTGCAAGTTTATGGGATTGGCAAATTACAAGGGTGAAAGCATGCCAACTTGCAATTTTCTCACGAAAGCGGTAGAATACACAAAGCAAACGCTGCGGAAAGGGATGACGAGTGATGGCGAATGAGTTTCGCGTTTGCGACGACTGCAAGGCGCCGAATTTAAAAACATTGATTCCGCGCCTCAAAAAGCTGGATCCGGATGCGGTCATCAAAATCGGCTGCCAGTCGTATTGCGGCCCAGGGCGGAAAAAGACGTTTGCTTTCGTCAACAACCGTCCGGTGGCGGCGCTGACGGAAGACGAACTGATTGATAAAATTGCTGAAAGGTTGAAAAAGCGATAACCGATCACCTTCTTTGCCGAAAGAAGGTGATTTTTTGTTTTTTCCGTCAATAATGGAGAAAGACGGAGAAAAAAGTCAACTATTTCTTTGCCAAAAGAAACGGCGTATAATAGATGTATGTTGGAGACGGAAGAGGAGGATGCGATGTATTCCGGCGGGCAGCTTGACGAAGAAAAAGTGTTTAAAGATCCGGTGCACCGATACATACATGTTCGCGACAAAGTGATTTGGGATTTGATCGGCACAAAAGAATTTCAGCGCCTGCGCCGCATCAAGCAGCTCGGCACGACATATTTGACGTTTCACGGCGCCGAGCACAGCCGGTTTAACCATTCGCTCGGCGTTTACGAAATCATCCGCCGCATCATTGACGACGTGTTTGTCGGCCGCGATCATTGGGATCATAGCGAGCGCCTTCTTTGCCTATGCGCGGCGCTCTTGCACGATTTAGGGCACGGCCCGTTTTCCCATTCATTTGAAAAAGTGTTTCGCCTTGACCACGAAGATTTTACACAGGCCATCATTTTAGGCGATACAGAAGTGAACGCCGCACTTCGCCAAGTGGATGACGATTTTCCGCGAAGGGTCGCTGAAGTGATCGCCAAAACGTACCCGAACAAGCTTGTTGTGAGCCTCATTTCGAGCCAAATTGACGCCGACCGGATGGATTATTTGTTGCGCGATGCCTACTACACCGGCGTCAGCTACGGCTATTTTGACATGGAGCGCATTTTGCGCGTCATGCGCCCGCGCGAAGACCAAGTCGTCATCAAACGAAGCGGCATGCATGCGGTCGAGGATTACATCATGAGCCGCTACCAAATGTATTGGCAAGTGTACTTTCATCCCGTGACGCGCAGTGCGGAAGTCATTTTGACGAAAATTTTGCATCGGGCGAAAAAGCTGTATGAAGAGGGGTATCGTTTTCAGACGAAGCCGGTTCACTTTTTGTCGTTTTTTGCGGGAAACGCGCCGCTTGGCGATTACTTGGCGCTGGATGAGGCAGTCATCTTGTTTTACTTCCAGCAATGGCAATACGAACGGGATCCGATTTTAAGCGATCTGTGCCAGCGGTTTGTCCGCCGCCGCCTGTTCAAATATACGGAGTTCCATCCGACGAACGAGCAAATGGCGAAGCTCATTGAGCTGACCGGTTTGTTTCAAAAAGCAGGGATTGACCCGGACTATTATTTGGTTGTCGATTCCTCGTCCGATTTGCCGTACGACTTCTATCGGCCGGGAGAAGAAGGCGAACGCCTGCCGATTTATTTGTTGATGCCAAACGGGGAGCTTCGCGAGCTGTCGCGCGAATCGGTGCTCGTTGACGCCATTTCCGGGAAACGGCGCACCGACCATAAGCTGTATTTCCCAGCTGATTTCCTGGAAGACTTGTCGACGAAGCGGACAGTGAAGAAAAAGATTATGGAAATTTTAAAGGGTTAGGAGATGACGGAGAGTGCTCACAGAGCATGCGAAAGTAATGAAGGCGTTGGCGGCCGCCGGGGAAATTGCCGGCCGCAAAAAGCTGCAAAAAATGATCTACATCGCGAAAAAGCTCGACTTTCCGTTTTACGAGAAATTCGATTTCCACTTTTACGGCCCGTATTCGGAAGAGCTGACATGCCGCATCGAAGAGCTGTGCGCGCTCGGCTTTTTGCATGAAGTGAAAGAGAAAAAGAGCGGTTATATGCAATATCGCTATACATTGACCGAAGCGGGCGAACAGTTTTTGCGCCATTATGACTGGGACATGCCGGGTCTTGCCGAATGCATGCAAGCGATGAACGAACAAAATGCCCGTTTTTTGGAACTTGTGTCCACCGTACTTTATTTTGAACATTTGCCGAAAGACGAAGTGAAAGAGAAAATTGCGGTGTTAAAAAGCAAGCAGCGCTATACGGAAGAAGAAATCGATGAGGCGTACGCGTACATTGAGGCGCTGCGCAGCCGATGCCACAACAAAACTCGCGTGTAGGCGGGCGGAAAAAGCTGCTTCAACGTATCATCAGTTGGCCATAGACGAAAAGGGGCTGACCCAAAAAGCCGTCTGTCTTCAGGATAGACACAAAATATAGTGCGAAAGAAGCGGTTAGTGCGTATATATAGAGACGAAAGAGGGTGTCCCGATCCTTTTGGGACACCTCCTTCTTCTTTTTGGTTAATGCGGCAAAAACGCCAGCTGCAAAAAGAACAGCACCGCCAGCACGTACAGCAGCAACGGCACATCGCGCCAGCGGCCGCGGGCGATTTTTAAGAGCGGGTACGAGATGAAGCCGAGCGCGATGCCGGTCGCGATGCTGGAGGTGAGCGGCATGCTTAAGATGATGAGAAAGGCCGGGAACGCCTCGTCGAGCTGATGCCACGAAATATGGGCGATATTGCTGATCATCAAGCTCCCGACGATGATGAGCGCCGGGGCGGTGATGGCCGATAACCCGGCGACCGCGCCGACCAGCGGGCTGAAAAAGGCCGCGATGACAAACAGGACAGCGACGGCGAGCGCCGTCCAGCCGGTGCGTCCGCCAGCGGCGACGCCGGTTGATGACTCGATGTACGCTGATGTCGGGCTTGTGCCAAACATGGCGCCGATGGTCGTCGCGACCGAGTCTGCCAACAGCGCCTCGCGGGCGCGCGGCAGCGTGTTCCCTTTCATCAGTCCGGCTTGCTGGGCGACGCCGATCATTGTGCCGGTCGTATCAAAGAGTGTGACGAGCAAAAAGGAGAAGACGACCGCGTACAAACTATGGCCGATGACGTCCCCGATGGCCGCGAATGGATTGGTAATGATCAGCCCTTCTGGCAGCGACGGCAGCGAGACGATGCCTTTGTCAAAGTGAAGTTGCCCGGTCGCATAGGCGATGATGCCGGTGACGACCATGCCGTAAAACAGGGCGCCGTTGACGCCGCGCATCATCAGAATGAGCGTCACCGCCAGGCCGATGAGCGTCAACACGGCCGACGGGGCATGCAAGTCGCCAAGCGCGACCAAATTTTGCGGATGGGCTTGGATGATTCCGGTCAGCCGCAGGCCGATAAAGGCGATAAACAGCCCGATGCCAGCGGTGATGCCGTGTTTTAAGCTGTCGGGGATCACTTCGATCAGCTTGCTGCGGAGCGGGGTGAGCGACAGCAGCAAAAACAACATTCCTGCCACAAACACGGCGGAAAACGCGGTTTCGTACGAAATGCCGCCGTGCGAGCCGACGACGGAATAGGCGAAATAGGCGTTCAGCCCCATGCCGGGCGCGATGGCGATCGGATAGTTGGCAAAGATGGCCATCCATAGCGTGCCGACGACGGTCGCGATGACGGTGGCGGTGAACGCCTGTTCAAACGGGACGCCGGCATCTGATAAGATGACCGGATTGACGACGATGATGTACACCATGGTGAAAAAAGTCGTCAGGCCAGCGAGAAATTCCGTTTTGCGGTCAGTCTGTTTCTCTGCGAAACGAATCATGGGCCACCTCCTAAAAAACGAACAATGTCAGAAACCATTATAAATAATATTCGTTTTTTCCTAAAAATGCAACGGGAGCGCTTCATGCGCCCCCGCTCTTGTGTCACTCTGTGTCGCTCAGCCGTTTTCCGGCGATCGCATAATGGTCTTTCGTCATTTCTTCAATGAATACGACAACGCTCTCCCGTTTCGCCCCTGTCGTCTCGACGACGGCGTCCGTCACTTTTTCAACAAGCGCTTTCTTCTGTTCATCCGTGCGGCCGGCGAGCATTTTGATCGTTACGTACGGCACGGTTGTCCCCCCATTTCATTGTCGAGTGCTGTCGCGCTTATTATACCACGGGATGAGGAAGTTCAGTCCACTTTTTTCTGCTAATCATGTATACTAAAGATAGTGAATATAGGGAAAAGGAGTTTATGAAGTGGATCGAATTTTGCCGTATTCGTTAAGTGAAATTCCGTACGTGCTCTTGACGCTGGCGTTAGCATTTTCCGTGCATGAGTTCGCCCATGCCTACGTTGCTTACAAGTTCGGCGATCCGACGGCGAAAAATCAAGGGCGGCTGACGTTATCACCGTTTGCCCATTTGGATTTGCTTGGCACCCTGCTTATCTTTCTCGCAGGGTTTGGCTGGGCGCGCCCGGTGCCAGTCAATCGCTTTTATTTCAAAAATCCGCGCCTTGCCGGCATTCTCGTGTCGGTTGCCGGACCGCTGAGCAACCTCGTGCTTGCCGCGCTTGGATTTGTCATTTGGTACGCGATGATCGATTTCGGCCTCATGCGGGCGCTGCCAGATTGGTTTGCGGCCGGGTTTGATCTGTTTTTCCAAATTTTTATCAGCTTGAACGCTGTCTTGTTTTTGTTTAATTTATTGCCGTTTCCGCCGCTTGATGGGTATCGTATTATTGAAGACTTGGCCCCGGATGGGCTGCGGGCGAAAATGACGCAATGGGAAAGCTACGGGGCGCTCATTTTTCTCATCCTTGTGCTCACGCCGCTTGACCGCTATACGATTGAGCCGGTGTTTCAAGTGGCGCTGCCGTTTGTATTGGAAAACTTGCAGTCGTTGGTCGCCAATTTGTTTATGTAAGGAAGGAGGAACAAGCGGAATGGAGCAAAAAAAGAAAAAAAACATCGGCTTTAATATCATCAAAGACGATCCGACCGACGGGCACCGCGGCTTTGGCGCCGGGGCGTTGAGCTTAGAAAACGTTTCGCCGGTCATCATTGACGTCGAAGCGGGCGAAGCGTTCGTCGATATGGGGGCGATGCATGCGCGCAGCGCCGTCGAGCGCGGCATCAAGTTTTTGCCCGACCGTTCCGCCGTGCCAAACGGCAAGCCGTATTGGATCGTCTGGGTGACGATTGAACGACGCGAGGACGGCCCGTATTACGCCGGGGTGACGGCGTGCGAAATGACGATCGACCGTGAGGCGCGCCGCGGCTATAAGTTATTGCCGGAACATGTGAATCGGCTTGATAAATCGCTAAAGCGGCACATTATTGTCGATCATATGGACGCGAAATCAAAACGGGTGCTCGCCGACTTTTTGAAAGGGCATGACATCGGGATGTGGAACCGTTCGAGCGACAAGCTGAAACAAGATTTGGAAGTGGAAATGTGACGGTTTTGTGAAAAGATATGGGCAAGGGCTTGTTCTTGTTTGAAAAAAAGGATAAACTAAATCTACATGTATAACACAGGAAAACTAGGACAAGAAAATCCCCTGCGTATGCACGCAGGGGATTTTCTTGTTTAAAACCATGGGAACCATTTCTCGAACCAGCTTTGATTGTCTTCTTTTTTCTTCTTTTTCTTTTCCAAATGGTCGGTGCAATAGTCGGTCGGTTCTGTACCGATGAGATAGTACGTTTTTCGTTTCACCGGACAGGAGTCGGTGGCCAGCTTGCCGTTTTGCGGGTCGATGTAGACGCCGATGACGCCTTTGGTCGGTTTGAACGATTTTTTCGGTTCGCCAGCGAGGCTTTGTTCCATAAAGTGAACCCATATTTGTTTGGCATATTGCCTTTCCGCAGGACGATCCATCGTTTCTCCGCGATCGTAGCCGGTCCAGACGCCGGCGACTAGTTGCGGGGCGAACCCGATCATCCAACTGTCCGTTTTCGTCGTTCCCGACTTGCCGGCGTACGGACGCGTGATGTCATCGATGATTGACTGCCCGGTGACGGTTGTATAGCCGTTTAACTTCGGGTCGAACATCCCGGTCATTAAATGGGTCGTCACAAACGCCGCGTCGCGGTCGAGCACTTGCCGGCTCTCCGGCTTATGTTCATATAGCACGTTTCCGTTTGCATCCACGACTTTTTGAATAAACACCGGTTCGGTTTGTTTGCCGTAGTTGGCCAGCGTGCTGTACGCGGCCACCATGTCGATCACTTTCACGGGCGAGGTGCCGAGCGCCAACGACGGCACTGCTTTCAATCTGCTTGTGATGCCGAGCGCTTTCGCTGTGTCGACGAGTTTGTCGGCGCCGATGAACTGGAGCGTTTTCACCGCAAAGACGTTGTCGGATACGGCGAGCGCCTCGGCGAGCGTGATCGGGCCGTTGGCATAGTAGTCATTGTAATTATGGGGGGTGTACGACGATCGGCCGCCGTTAAACGTAAATGTCGTCAGCTCGCTGCGCAGTTGGGTCGATGGGGTGAATCCTTGCTCGATCGCCGCGTAATACAAAAACGGCTTAAATGTCGACCCTGGCTGGCGTTCCGCCTGCACGGCCCGGTTGAATGGGCTCTCTTCGTAGTTGCGTCCGCCGACGAGCGCCTTTACTTCCCCGGTGCGTGGATCCATCGACACAAGCGCCGCTTGAATGGCGGAGTGCGGGTCGATGATGCGACGGATTTGCTCTTCGGCAATCCGTTGCAGACGCGGATCCAGCGTCGTATAGACGCGCAGCCCCCCAAGCTCGATCGTCCGCTCATCCAGGCCGAGTTTCGTGCGCAACTGCTGTTTGACGACATCTTGAAAATACGGAGCGATCGGCTGCTCTTGTTTGTGGTGCCGGGCGTAGACGAGTTTGTCGCGGTACGCCTGCTCCGCTTCTTGGCGGCTGATGTAGCCGGCTTCCACCATGGAGGTGAGCACGATTTTTTGCCGCGCTTTCGCCCGCTGTTCATTGACAAACGGCGAGTAGTAATACGGCCCTTTCGGAATGCCGGCGAGCATGGCTGCCTCGCTGAGCGTCAGCTCGCTCGCGTGCTTGCCGAAATAGTAGCGGGCTGCCGCCTCAATCCCGTAGGCGCCATGGCCGTAGTAAATCGTATTCAAATAGCCTTCCAAAATTTGATCTTTGCTGTAGTTGGCTTCAAGCCGGATGGTGTACAACGCTTCCTGGATTTTTCGCGACCACGTTTTTTCATGCGTCAAAAACAAGTTGCGCGCATACTGCTGGGTGATCGTGCTCGCCCCTTCGACTTTTGCCATCGCCTCGACATTCGCAATGATGGCGGCGGCGATTCGCTTCAAATCAAACCCGTGATGTTCGTAAAACTTCCGGTCTTCAACGGCGATCGTCGCTTCGATGATGTGCGGGGACATGTCTTTGAGCCGAACCCAATAGCGTTTTTGACCATGGTCGCTTTCCCCGATTTTGCTGCCGTCAGCGGCATAAAAAATCGTCGTCTGCGGCACGGCGACCGGCGGGGCGCCTTCGATTTTCGCGAACAACACAAAGCTCCCGAGAGCGGCGAAGGCAAAGATGACGAGAAAAAAGCCGATAAAGACGGCGGCGCGCACATATTTCCACGTGCCGCGAAAACGGCTGCCCGGGATCGGTTCCATTGCGCATCACCTCAACGGTTTTGGCGTTGTTTTAGACATGCGGGCGGACGCCCGGCTGAATGCGCCGCCTTGCTTTTGTCAAGGCTTCGCCAGCGAGGTTTTCCGCTTTTTCTTACCAGTATGAAAAAAAATTTTTTATTTTAAACTTGTTCCTCTTGCATTTTTGCTAGATTGCTCTATACTTTTTCATGTTTAGTTTTTCGTTGGCTAAGGAAAACTTGTATAGTAAGCAACGCTCGGAGAAAGGATGTTACCGATGGAACTTTGGTTTACCGAAAAGCAAACGGAGCATTTTGGCATCACCGCACGCATCATCCGCACTTTACATACAGAACAGACGCCGTTCCAAAAGCTCGATATGGTCGAAACGGCGGAGTTTGGCAACATGCTCATTCTAGACGGCATGGTCATGACAACACAAAAAGACGAGTTCGTCTATCATGAAATGGTCGCCCATGTGCCGCTGTTCACCCACCCCAATCCGGAAAACGTGCTTGTCGTCGGCGGCGGCGACGGCGGCGTCATTCGTGAAGTGCTGAAGCACCCAAGCGTCAAAAAAGCGACGCTTGTCGAAATTGACGGCAAAGTGATCGAGTGCTCGAAAACCTACTTGCCGGAGATTGCCGGCAAACTCGATGATCCGCGCGTCGAAGTGAAAGTCGATGACGGGTTTATGCATATCGCCAAAAGCGAAAACGAGTATGACGTCATTATGGTTGACTCAACCGAACCGGTCGGCCCAGCGGTCAACTTGTTCACAAAAGGGTTTTACGCCGGCATCGCCAACGCGTTGAAGGAAGACGGCATTTTCGTCGCCCAAACGGACAATCCGTGGTTTAAGGCCGATTTGATTCGCAACGTATACCGCGATGTGAAAGAAATTTTCCCGATCACCCGTTTGTATACGGCGAACATTCCGACGTATCCGAGCGGGCTCTGGACGTTTACGCTCGGCTCGAAAAAATACGACCCGCTCGCTGTGAGCGACGACCGATTCCATGACATTGAGACGAAATATTACACGAAAGAGCTGCATAAAGCGTGTTTTGTCTTGCCGAAATTTGTCGCGGATTTAACGAAGTAAGGGGGCGCAGGCAATGCGATTTGATGAAGCCTATTCGGGCAACGTGTTTATCGGCAGCCATCCGAATTTTGAAGAAAGCGAAGCCGTCATTTACGGGATGCCGATGGACTGGACGGTCAGCTACCGGCCTGGCTCACGGTTTGGCCCGGCCCGCATCCGCGAAGTGTCGATCGGGCTTGAGGAGTACAGCCCATATTTGGACCGCGAACTCAAAGACATCCGCTACTTTGACGCTGGGGACATTCCGCTGCCATTTGGCAATGCGGCCCGCAGTTTGGAGCTGATTGAACAGTTCGTGAAAAAGGTGCTTGACGCCGGCAAATTTCCGCTCGGCCTTGGCGGCGAGCATCTTGTCTCCTGGCCGGTCATGAAAGCGGTGTATGAATACTACCCGGATTTGGCCGTCATTCATATGGATGCGCACACGGACTTGCGCGAACATTACGAAGGCGAGCCGCTGTCGCATGCGACGCCGATCCGCAAGGTCGCTGACCTGATCGGCCCGACGAATGTCTTTTCGTTCGGCATCCGCTCCGGCATGAAGGAAGAGTTCGAATGGGCGAAAGAAAACGGCATGTACATCGCCAAGTTTGAGGTGCTTGAACCGCTCCGCTCCGTGTTGCCGAAGCTCGCTGGCCGTCCGGTGTATGTGACGATTGACATCGATGTGCTTGATCCCGCTCATGCCCCAGGCACTGGGACGGTCGATGCCGGCGGCATTACGTCAAAAGAGCTGCTTTCGGCCATTCACGAGATCGCCCGCTCCGACGTGCGAGTCGTTGGCGCCGATTTGGTGGAAGTCGCACCGATTTACGACCATTCCGAACAAACGGCCAATACGGCGAGCAAGCTTGTGAGAGAAATGCTGCTTGGCTGGGTGGCGAAGTGAAAAATGAGAAAAAGCGCCTAAATCGCAAGTTTGCGAGGGCGCTTTTTTCTTTGGTGGGACAAAAGATGCAGGAATATGAGCGTACGGAGCGTAATAATATGTAATGTATTTACAGAAAAAGGAGAGGGGGAATGAAGATGGGCGTGAAGCTGATCAAAATTTCCGTTGTGTACTTTGTCATTGGCGTCTGTATGGGGCTTGGCATGTCGATGACCCATTCGTTTGCGCTGACCCCGGTCCATGTCCATATCAACTTGCTTGGCTGGACGGCCTTGACGCTTGCTGGCATCATCTATCATTTATTTCCACAAGCGGCGGCGACGAAATGGGCGAAAGTGCATTTCTGGCTGCACAATATCGGCCTGCCGGTCATGATGATCGGTCTCATTTTCGTCGTTTACGGCAACGAAGCGTTCGTGCCGGTGACAGCGATTGGCGGGGTGCTCGTCGTGATAGGTGTCATTCTTTTTGCTATTAACGTGTTAAAAAATGTTCGGGCGTCATCATAAAATACCGATGGAACAAAGAGGGTGTCCCAAAAGGATCGGGACACCTTTTCTTATTACCGTATGTAGGTATAAAACAATCATTAAGAAACGATATGTTGTGTTTTGTTTAAGGAAAAACAACCTTTTGGGTCAGCCCCTTTTTTTGCCCACTGGAGCGGAAATCTGCCATCGGGTTTGTCCCCTCTTGAATGGAGCGAAACAGTTCATTATACTATAAATTATGACTGTTTGTTCGCAAAGGTGTGTTCATCGATATGAAGGAAACAAACGGCATCCCGGCGCGCCTCCGCCAAGTGGCTGTCATTCGCGACGGTCCGCGCCAAGAGACGGTTGTGCTTGAGGCGGATGGCACGTATTACATAAAAGGGGAAACCGTTTATTTGCAGTTTGCCGAAGAAAACGAACTCGGGCGGGTGAACAACATTGTGAAAATCGCGCCTGACGAGGTGACCATCCTTCGCTCCGGAGCGGTCGAGATGCGGCAAACGTTCCGCCGCCGGCAAGAAACGCCGGGCCATTATGGGACAGCGTTTGGACGATGGGCGCTGGCGGCCAAAACGAGCTCCATGGAGTTTCACTATGATGAGCAGCGGAAAAAGGGGCGGCTTTTTCTTTCCTATGAACTGATGCTAGGCGATGAGCGAAGCGGGCGCCATACGTTGACGTTGACATTTAAGGGGGTATAAGCGGTGAACATTGTCGGACAAATCAAGGAAAAGATGAAAGAAGAAATCCGCCAGGCGGCGGTAAGAGCAGGGCTGGCTTCGGCCGACGAGCTGCCGGATGTGCTGCTTGAGGTGCCGCGCGACAAGGCGCATGGCGACTACTCGACGAACATCGCCATGCAGCTCGCCCGCATCGCGAAAAAACCGCCGCGGGCGATCGCCGAAGCCATCGTCGGGCAGCTTGACCGCGAACGCATGTCGGTCGCCCGCATCGAGATCGCCGGGCCGGGGTTTATTAACTTTTACATGGACAACCGCTATTTGACGGCGGTCGTGCCGGCGATTTTGCAGGCGGGACAAGCGTATGGCGAATCGAACGTCGGCAACGGGGAAAAAGTGCAAGTCGAGTTCGTCTCGGCCAATCCAACCGGAGACCTGCATTTAGGTCATGCCCGCGGCGCGGCGGTCGGCGATTCGCTTTGCAACATTTTGGCGAAAGCCGGGTTTGACGTGACGCGTGAATACTATATTAATGACGCCGGCAAGCAAATTTACAATTTAGCGAAATCGGTCGAAGCCCGTTATTTTCAGGCGCTCGGTGTCGATATGCCGTTGCCGGAGGACGGCTATTACGGCGACGATATCGTCGAAATCGGCAAAAAGCTTGCCGAAGAGTACGGCGACCGGTTTGTCGAAATGGAGGAAGAAGAAAGGCTTGCCTTTTTCCGCGACTATGGGCTCCGCTATGAGCTTGAAAAAATCAAAAAAGACTTGGCCGACTTCCGTGTGCCGTTTGACGTCTGGTATTCGGAAACATCGCTCTATGAAAGCGGAAAAATCGACGAAGCGCTTTCCACTTTGCGCGAGCGCGGCTATATTTACGAGCAGGACGGGGCGACATGGTTCCGTTCGACGGCGTTTGGGGACGACAAAGACCGCGTCTTAATTAAGCAGGACGGCACATATACGTACTTGCTTCCGGACATCGCCTACCATCAAGACAAGCTGCGGCGCGGGTTCAAAAAGCTCATCAACATTTGGGGGGCGGACCACCACGGCTACATTCCGCGCATGAAGGCGGCGATCGCTGCGCTCGGTTATGATCCGGAGGCGCTTGAAGTGGAAATCATTCAAATGGTGAACCTATACCAAAACGGTGAGCGCGTCAAAATGAGCAAGCGCACCGGCAAGGCGGTGACGATGCGCGAGCTCATGGAAGAAGTCGGCGTCGATGCCGTCCGCTATTTCTTTGCGATGCGCTCGGGCGATACGCATTTGGATTTTGACATGGACTTGGCCGTGTCGCAGTCGAATGAAAACCCGGTTTACTACGTCCAATACGCGCACGCCCGCGTTTCGAGCATTCTTCGCCAAGCGGAGGAACAACACATTTCCTATGACGGCGACTTAGCGCTTCACCATCTTGTGGAAACGGAAAAGGAAATCGAGCTGCTCAAAGTGCTCGGCGATTTCCCCGATGTCGTCGCCGAGGCGGCGCTCAAGCGGATGCCGCATCGCGTCACCGCCTATGCATTCGATTTGGCTTCCGCGCTCCATAGCTTTTATAACGCGGAAAAAGTGCTTGATCTGGACAACATCGAAAAAACAAAAGCCCGCCTCGCGCTTGTCAAGGCGGTGCAAATTACGCTGCAAAATGCGTTAGCGCTCATTGGCGTTTCAGCGCCGGAACAAATGTAAACGAACGAGGGGGAGCGACTGCTCCCTCTTTTGTTTGGGCATTCTAAAGAAAAACAGTGGTGGAGGATCAACAAATGAAAGAAGTTGTACTATCGCTCATCACCGGCATCGTTGTCGGCTTTTTGTTCACCTTGCTTCGGTTGCCGATTCCCGCTCCCCCGGCGTTGGCCGGCATCGCCGGCATCGTCGGGGTGTATCTCGGCATGCGGTTGTTTCAATGGTTCACGGTGTTTTGGAAGTAAGCACTTGCATGATCAAACGGGGAACAAAACCCGGTTGGCGCAATTTTGGCAGCATCAAGCCGCCGGAAGCGCCGGCCGGGTTTTTTTGCTTCTTCTGTTGCTTGGGAGGGAAATGGAACTTCAGACCGGTCAAAGCCAGGCGGAGATGAGCTGGGAAATCGACTGTTTGCCGCGGTCAAGAAGCGAACGTTTTTGCCAAAAGTCGACCGTCAGCGGCTCGGCGCGCAACAAATCGCGCTCGATCGCCCGTTTGACGAGGCGGGTAAACGCGCGGTCAAACACATAGCAGTTGATTTCGCTGTTTAAAAACAAGCTGCGCCGATCGAAATTTGCTGTGCCGACGTCGCACCACTCCTCATCGATGACGAGCGTTTTTGCATGGTAAAATCCTTGGTAAAAGCGGTAAATGCGCGCGCCGGCTTTCAAGAGTCGATAAAAGTACGGATAGGCAGCCTCTTTGACAAATAAATGGTCCGCCTTCAGCGGCACAAGGACGGTCACACGCACCCCGCGCCGAAGCGCTTGCATGAGCTCGTTAAACAGCGGCCGGCTTGGGATGAAGTATGGGCTGCCGATCATAATTTCTTTTTTCGCCTGGCGGATGACCTCGATAAACTGTTCTTCAAGGGCAGCGCCGTTGGTGGCGACGAGCTGATGGCGAATGGCGCCGGCCGAAAGCGGCGGGAAGTAGCGATGTTTGTCAGGCACCGTCCGGCCCGTTGCTTCTTCCCAGTCGTGCAAAAACTGTTCTTGCAAGTCGTGAACCCCTTCGCCGTTCACTTTTAAGTGGTAATCGCGCCATTCGCCGAAGTTGGCGTCTTTTCCGTTGTATTCACGGCCGATGTTAAAGCCGCCGATGTAGCCGACCCGACCGTCGATGACCGTAATTTTCCGATGGTTGCGGCGGTTGAGGCGGTAAATGAAAAACGGAAAGCGCGGCTTTCGGGCATAGGCGAACTCCACCCCGCTTTCCTCGAGCGAACGGATGAGCGCTTTCGGCAGTCCAAAGCTGCCGATCCAATCGGTCAACACTCGCACTTTCACGCCGGCAGCTGCTTTTTCCTTTAAAATCTGGAAAAATGGCGCGCTCGTTTCGTCATTTTTTATAATGTAAAACAAGACGTGAATATGATCGCGGGCGCGGCCTAGTTCAGCGAAGTAATCAGAAAATAAATGCCTGCCGTTGATATAGAGGGAAATATCGCTTCTCCGCTCCGGGTAGACGACTTTTTTGCGCCCATTGCGGAAGATGAACTGTCCAAGCTTGTCATCAAGATAAACGAGCAGCAATACGATGGCAATGACGGAAATGACGACCATATCTTCTCCTCCTATGTCGATTCGGTATTTATTAATGTGCCCGAGAACGCGCAAAACGTTTCAAATTGCATCTACCGTGAACATACCCAAACTCCAAATGAATAAAATTTCCATATTGATGAATTTTTTTCGTCATGGGAGTCTATAGAGGGCTGAACAAATCGATGATTCCCCCGCGACCGCTCCGTTGCAAAGGGAAAGTTTTCGCGGCTGGGATGAAAAAAAGGCTATTGACTGAATGCTCATTCATTTGTACAATAGACATAAAGCGAATTCTGAAAATTTCTTTTGTTATGGCAACACATTCGCTCGAAAAACGGGGGAAGGGGAGAGAAGATGAATGCCTTGTTGGTGGTGAACTGGCTCGCGTTTTTGCTTGTAACCGCTTACGCAATTTACTTGTTTGCATATGTCGTAAAAACGCGGGCGATGTACATCAAACTCGGCAAAAAATTCGAGTTTGACCACAAAGTAAAAGAGCGGCTGCGAAACATCTGGGTCAACGTGTTCGGCCAGAAAAAGCTGCTCAAGGACAAAAAAAGCGGACTGATCCACGTCGTCTTTTTCTATGGCTTTATTCTCGTCCAATTTGGCGCGATTGATTTCATCATCAAAGGGCTTGCGCCGGGGGCGCATTTGCCGCTTGGGCCGCTGTATGCGGGATTTACGTTTTTCCAAGAAATCGTCACCTTGCTTATTTTGATCGCGGTGCTCGCCGCCTTTTACCGCCGTTACATTGAAAAGCTCGTCCGTTTAAAGCGCGACTTGAAAGCTGGGCTTGTCCTCATCTTCATCGCCGGGCTCATGCTGTCGGTGTTGTTCGGCAACGGGATGAGCATCATTTGGCACGGCGAAGAAGCGACATGGAGCGAGCCGGTCGCCTCGCTTATTGCTGCCGCGTTTTCCTGGGTCGGCGAAACGGGGGCTGCGGTGCTCTTCTTTATCGCCTGGTGGGTGCATCTGTTGATTTTGCTCACGTTCCTCGTGTACGTGCCGCAATCAAAGCACGCCCATTTGATCGCTGCGCCGATCAACGTCTTTTTCAGCCGGCTGACGCGGCCGAAGCTTGCGCCGATCCATTTTGAAGACGAAAGCCAAGAATCGTTTGGCGTCGGCAAAATTGAGGATTTCACGCAAAAGCAATTGATCGACTTGTATGCCTGTGTCGAATGCGGCCGCTGCACAAGCATGTGTCCGGCGACCGGCACGGGGAAAATGTTGTCGCCAATGGATTTGATTTTAAAATTGCGCGACCATTTGACGGAGAAAGGGGCGGTCGTCACGTCACGCACGCCGTGGGTGCCCGCGTTCGCTTTCAAACATACAAGGGGCAATCAGCTCGCGTTCGCCGCGGCGTCGGAGCAGGCGGCGACGATCGAAATGCCAAGCTTAATCGGCGATGTCATCACCGAAGAAGAGATTTGGGCCTGTACGACGTGCCGCAACTGTGAGGACCAATGCCCGGTCATGAATGAGCATGTCGATAAAATCATCGACTTGCGCCGCTATCTTGTCCTGACGGAAGGACGGATGAACCCGGACGCGCAGCGGGCGATGACGAACATCGAACGCCAAGGCAATCCGTGGGGCTTGAACCGAAAAGAGCGGGAGAACTGGCGCGAGCTGCGCGATGATGTGCATGTGCCGACCGTCAAAGAGGCAGCGAAAGCGGGAGAGGAAATCGAGTACTTGTTCTGGGTCGGCTCGATGGGGTCGTATGACAGCCGGAGCCAAAAAATCGCCCTTGCGTTTGCCAAACTGCTGAACGAAGCGGGCGTCAAGTTTGCGATTTTAGGCAACAAGGAGAAAAACTCGGGCGATACGCCGCGCCGGTTAGGAAATGAGTTTTTGTTCCAAGAATTAGCGACGAACAACATCGCGGAATTTGAAAAAGCGGGCGTCAAGAAAATCGTGACGATCGACCCGCACGCTTACAATACGTTCAAAAATGAATACCCGGATTTTGGGTTCGAGGCCGAAGTGTATCATCATACCGAGCTGCTCGCCAAGCTCATCGAAGAAGGGCGGCTCGTGCCGAAACATCCAGTGAATGAACGCATTACGTTCCATGACTCGTGCTATTTAGGACGCTACAATGACGTCTATGACGCGCCGCGGAAAATTTTGCGCGCTATCCCGGGCGTCGAGCTTGTCGAAATGGAGCGCAACCGCGAACGCGCCATGTGTTGCGGCGCCGGCGGCGGCCTCATGTGGATGGAGGAGACGACCGGCAACCGGATCAACGTCGCCCGCACTGAGCAAGCGCTCGCTGTCAATCCGACGGTCATCAGCTCCGGCTGTCCGTACTGTCTGACCATGTTGTCAGACGGCACGAAGGCCAAGGAAGTGGAAGACCGCGTCTTTACGTACGATGTCGCCGAGATTTTGGCAAAATCAGTATTTGGTGAAGAAAAAGAAGAAGCGGCGTCGTAAAAATAGTTGCGAAGACAATTTCTATTTTTTAAAATAATAAGTATAATGAAAGAGAAGGTGTATGATCGTACACCTTCTCTTTCGCACCACGACCGAGCGAGCGTTCAGTCTGTGTTTTGTAATCGCTTTCTTATCCGATGAAAAGGGGAGAGGAATATGGGAAAAACAGTGATTGTCAGCGGGGCGCGCACCCCGTTCGGAAAACTCGGCGGTTCTTTGCAAGCGCTGTCAGCGTCAGAACTCGGCGGCATTGCCGTGAAAGAAGCGCTTGCCCGCGCGGATGTGAGCGTGGAACAAGTCGATCATGTCATTTTAGGCACCGTCTTG
Source organism: Geobacillus sp. CAMR5420 (assembly GCF_000691465.1). Taxonomy (NCBI): domain Bacteria; kingdom Bacillati; phylum Bacillota; class Bacilli; order Caryophanales; family Anoxybacillaceae; genus Geobacillus; species Geobacillus sp. CAMR5420. The sequence goes on along the minus strand of NZ_JHUS01000002.1, from coordinate 41,200 downwards.
CAAGGCGGACAAGGACAGCTCCCATCACGGCAGGCGATGCGCCATGCCGGCATTCCGTGGCATGTTCGCACCGAGACGGTCAATAAAGTATGCGCATCGGGCATGCGCGCCGTGACGCTCGCGGATCAGCTCATCCGCTTAGGCGACGCCGATGTCGTTGTCGCGGGCGGGATGGAATCGATGAGCAACGCCCCGTACGTGCTGCCGAAAGCGCGCTGGGGGTTGCGAATGGGCGACAGCACGGTGAAGGATTTAATGGTGTATGATGGCTTGACATGCAGTTTTACCGGCGTCCATATGGGCGTTTATGGCGGGAATACAGCGCGTGAACTTGGCATTACACGCGAGGCGCAGGATGAGTGGGCGTACCGCAGCCATATGCGAGCCATTGCCGCCATCGAAGCCGGTCGGCTCGCGGAAGAGATCGTTCCGGTGACGATTCCGCAGCGCAAAGGAGAGCCGCTTGTCGTCGAACACGACGAGGCGCCGCGCAAAGACACGTCGCTTGAAGCGTTGGCGAAACTGCCGCCGGTGTTTGACCCGGAAGGAACGATCACTGCCGGCAACGCCCCGGGCGTCAACGACGGCGCCGCGGCGCTCGTCTTGATGAGCGAGGAGCGCGCCGCCCGCGAGGGGCTTGAGCCGCTCGCGACTGTTGTCGCCCACACCGCCATCGCCGTTGAGGCGAAAGATTTCCCAAAAACGCCGGGACTTGTCATCAACGAGCTGCTCCGCAAAACGGGAAAAACGGTCGACGACATTGCCTTGTTCGAAATAAACGAAGCGTTTGCCGCTGTTGCTCTTGCTGCGATCCAAATCGCCGGCCTTGACCCGGAAAAAGTGAACGTCAACGGCGGCGCTGTCGCCCTCGGCCACCCGATCGGCGCGAGCGGCGCACGCATCATCCTCACGCTCATTTATGAGCTGAAACGCCGCGGCGGCGGCCTCGGCATCGCCGCCATCTGCAGCGGCGGCGGCCAAGGCGACGCCATCTTGGTCGAGGTATAACGAGCGGGGCGCGGCGGGCAAGCGGCATGCCGCCGTCGCCTTCCAGTGTTGCGCCAAGGCATAGGATGCGGCGTGTGACCGTCTGCCCCAAGCGTTGCGTCATGAGGCATCGCGCCATATGGTGCGGCATGCCGCCGCTGTCTCTGCCGCAACGTGCGGCACGTTGCTCATTGCCGCAACAGCCGCGGTATCAACGGTTGACAGCAGGGGTTGTTGTGATGACGATGCAAAGACCGGTTGCCGTTGGCTGCTGGCGGCAGTGAGGCATATGAGTTTGAGCGCGGAACAGGAAACGCAAAGCGGACGATAGGGGGAACAGAAGATGGATGTGAAAACAATCATGGTCGTCGGCGCCGGACAGATGGGGTCAGGAATCGCTCAAGTGTGCGCCGTCGCCGGCTATCAAGTGTTTTTGTACGACATTAGCGAAGCGCAGTTGGACAAAGGAATCGCCAACATCGAAAAAGGGCTCGCCCGCCAAGTGGAAAAAGGGAAAATGACAGCGGTGGACAAAGACGCAGCGCTCGCGCGGCTTGCCCGCTCGACCGACTTGCATGCCGCCGCTGAAGCGGATCTTGTCATTGAAGCGGTCGTCGAAAACATGGACGTGAAAACAAAGCTGTTCGCCGAGCTCGATGCGCTCGCCCGCCCGGAGACGATTTTAGCGTCGAACACGTCGTCGCTGCCGATTACGGAAATTGCCGCCGCGACGAAACGGCCAGAGAAAGTGATCGGCATGCACTTTATGAACCCGGTGCCGGTGATGAAGCTCGTCGAAATTATCCGCGGATTGGCGACGGCTGATGACGTGTATGAAACGATCGAAGCCGTTGCCCGCAAGCTCGGCAAAGTGCCGGTCGAAGTGAACGACTTTCCGGGCTTTATTTCGAACCGCGTTCTCATGCCGATGATCAACGAAGCGATTTACGCCTTATACGAAGGGGTGGCGACCAAAGAAGCCATCGATGAAGTGATGAAGCTCGGCATGAACCATCCGATGGGTCCGCTGACGCTCGCTGATTTTATCGGGCTCGATACGTGCTTATACATTATGGAAACGCTTCATGAGGGGTTCGGCGATGACAAATACCGCCCATGCCCGCTCTTGCGCAAATATGTGAAAGCCGGCTGGCTCGGCCGCAAGACGGGCCGCGGATTTTACACGTATGAATAAACCGCTTGGCGTCGCTCCAGGACAACGCCGAAGCGTGCCGCAATGTGCGTGGGGCGGCGCCCGCTATGCTGTCTGCCGACCGTAACGCCGCACGTTAGGTGCATGCGGGAACGCTGTTTTACAGCCTATAAGGCAAATCTATAGAATCGTTCAGTTGCCTGCTGGCTGCCCCATGGAGCGGAGGAGCGCCTGAAAACACCATTGTGTCAGCGACATCGGAAGGAGGCCATTTCATGGAATTTCGCTTCACCGAAGAGCAGGAAATGATGCGGCAAATGGTGCGCGAGTTCGCCGCGGCGGAGATCGCCCCATTTGTCGAGCGCATGGAACAAGGGGAGTTTCCGCGCCCGATTTTAGCGAAAATGGCCGAACTCGGCCTAATGGGCATCACTGTCCCGGAGCAATATGGCGGCGCGGGTATGGACTTTGTTTCGTACATCATCGCCATTCATGAAATTTCTAAAGTGAGCCCGACCGTCGGTGTCATCTTATCAGTGCACACGTCGGTCGGCACGAATCCGATCTTGTATTTCGGCACCGAAGAACAGAAACAAAAATACGTGACAAAGCTCGCCCGAGGTGAGTACTTGGGGGCGTTTTGCCTTACTGAACCGAGCGCCGGCTCGGATGCGAAAAGCTTGAAGACGAAAGCGGTGCGCCGTGGAGATCGTTATGTGCTAAACGGCTCAAAAATATTCATCACCAACGGCGGGGAGGCAGATACGTACATCGTCTTCGCCCGCACGAATCCGGAAGAAGCCGGAAGCCGCGGCATTTCCGCGTTCATTGTGGAAAAAGGGACGCCAGGGATGTCGATTGGCAAAGATGAGAAGAAGATGGGGCTGCACGGGTCGCGGACGGTGACCATTACGTTTGAAGACGCCGAAGTGCCGGCGGAAAACTTGCTCGGTCAGGAAGGGGAAGGATTTAAAATCGCGATGGCCAACCTTGACGTCGGTCGGATTGGCATCGCCGCCCAAGCGCTCGGCATCGCGGAGGCGGCAGTCGAACATGCCGTCGCCTACGCGAAAGAGCGGGTGCAGTTTGGCAAACCGATCATTGAGCAGCAAGGCGTCGCTTTCAAGCTTGCCGATATGGCGACGGCGGCGGAAGCGGCGAAATGGCTCGTCTATCGCGCCGCTTGGCTGCGCGCGCAAGGGCTGCCGTGCGGAAAAGAGGCGTCGATGGCGAAGCTCTTCGCTTCACAAACAGCGATGGACAATGCCATCGAGGCGGTGCAAATTTTCGGCGGCAACGGCTACACGAAAGACTACCCGGTCGAGCGGCTGTTCCGTGACGCGAAAATTACGCAAATTTACGAAGGAACGAGCGAAATTCAGCGCATCGTCATCAGCAAACATTTGTAACCAGGCATGTTGATGAACCAATCCAAACCAGATGAGAAGGCTCTGTTCCTAGCTTTTCTGCCGTAGTCGGCAAGCCGTTCGCTTGCCGACTGGGCATGCGACAGCATGCCCTCCTCGAACAATGAACGTTTTGCGGGCAAATGGCATTTGCCCGTCGGCGTTCTTGTTCGAGGGAAGAGGCAGAAAAGCTTGTGTTCAGTCAGCTCATGATTGGCAACCGAATGAAATGGTGGAATGAGCCGCAAACCGTCGGGTCTTCGGAAGGCTGAACAACGCCGCTTTCAGGGATGGAGGCATAAACACGGGGCTCTGTCATTTGCTGCGTTTTGTTGTGCAGCCGGAGCGATCCTATTCTCTTTTCCCAACAACGATTCGTTGTCTGTCTTTGGAAAACCCGGAATGGGCGGCGAACTGGATGGCAACGTCGCGGCACAACGATTCATTGTCTGTTTTTGGAAAACGGTGATCACGCTGGCACGGGGGACGAGGATTTCGGATATATAGGAAAACGGGGGAATGAAACGATGAACTTTCGATTGAGCGAAGAACATGAAATGCTGCGAAAAATGGTGCGCGAATTTGCCGAAAATGAGGTAGCGCCGACTGCCGCTGAGCGCGACGAAGAAGAGCGGTTTGACCGCGGCATTTTCAACAAAATGGCTGAACTCGGTTTAACAGGCATTCCGTGGCCGGAAGAATACGGCGGCATTGGCAGCGATTATTTGGCCTATGTCATTGCCGTTGAGGAGCTGTCGCGCGTCTGCGCCTCGACCGGGGTGACGCTTTCCGCGCATATATCGCTCGCCAGCTGGCCGATTTACAAGTTCGGCAACGAAGAACAAAAGCAAAAGTATTTGCGCGCCTTAGCGACTGGGGAAAAACTGGGGGCATACGCTCTGTCCGAGCCGGGGGCGGGGTCGGATGTCGCCTCGATGAAAACGCGTGCGGTAAAAGACGGGGACCACTACATTTTAAACGGCTCGAAAGTATGGATCACCAACGGCGGCGAAGCGGAAATTTACGTCGTATTTGCCGTCACCGATCCGGAAAAGCGGCATAAAGGGATCAGCGCCTTTATCGTGGAAAAAGGAACGCCGGGCTTTTCGTTCGGCAAAAAGGAAAAGAAACTCGGCATTCGTTCGTCGCCGACGACGGAGCTCATTTTTGAAGACTGCCGCATTCCGAAAGAAAACTTGCTCGGTCAAGAAGGAGAAGGGTTTAAAATCGCCATGATGACGCTCGATGGCGGCCGCAACGGCATCGCCGCCCAAGCGGTCGGCATTGCCCAGGGCGCGCTGGATGCGGCGGTGGACTATGCGAAACAGCGCGTCCAGTTCGGCAAACCGATCATCGAGCAGCAAGGGGTCGCTTTCAAGCTCGCTGACATGGCGACGGCCATTGAAGCGGCGCGGCTCTTGACCTATCAAGCGGCATGGTTGGAGTCGAATGGCTTGCCGTACGGCAAAGCATCCGCCATGGCGAAACTGTTTGCCGGCGACACGGCGATGAAAGTGACGGTCGAGGCGGTGCAAATTTTCGGCGGCAACGGCTACACGAAGGACTACCCGGTCGAGCGGTTTATGCGCGACGCGAAGATTACGCAAATTTACGAAGGAACGCAAGAAATCCAACGCCTTGTCATTTCGCGCATGTTGACACGCAATTAAACATTGCGTGTCCACTCATTCGTGTTGACACACAATTAAACACTGCGCGTCCACTCATTCGTGTTGACACACAATTAAACACTGCGCGTCCACTCATTCGTGTTGGCGCGCGATTGAAACATTGTGCGTCATTTCAATGGTTTTGGATCTGAACGGCGGCTTGGCGCTTTGGGGAAGGGCGCACGGATAGGCATGGGGCGGGGCGGCGCCCCGCCGTCAAATGGGAATGGGGGAGAGACAACGAACATGAAAAAACGGGAAGTGATTGCATCGGTCAAAGACGAAAAGCTCGTGAAAAAACGGCGCAATGAGATGATCAAAGGCGCGATTTCCTTGTTTAAACAAAAAGGTTTCCACCAAACGACGACAAGGGAGATCGCCAAAGCGTCCGGCTTCAGCATCGGCACGTTGTACGAGTACATCCGCAAGAAAGAAGACGTCCTCTATCTCGTGTGCGACCGCATTTACGACGAAGTGCGGGAGCGGACGGAACAAGACCTCGGTGCCCACCATGGCACGATCGAAGGGTTAAGGCGCGCCATTGCCCACTATTTCCGCGTTGTTGATGAACTCGATGATGAAGTGCTCGTCATGTATCAAGAAGTGAAAGCGCTAAGCAAAGAATCGCTGCCGTATGTGTTGAATAAAGAACTCGATATGGCGGCGATTTTCGAACATATTTTGCGCGCATGCGTTGAGAGCGGGGCGCTGCAGCTTTCTGAAAGCGAAATCCGCCTGTTCGCCCACAACATCGTCGTTCTTGGGCAAATGTGGGCGTTCCGCCGTTGGGTGCTGCGGAAAATGTATACACTCGATGAATATATCGAACTGCAAACCGAGTTTTTATTAAAGGGGATTATGGAGAAACAGCGAGTCTAAAAGGGGGAGAAGAAACGATGGCGCACATTTACCGTCCGAAGCATCACGTCCGCTTTGTGACTGCATCGAGCTTGTTTGACGGCCATGACGCCTCAATCAACATTATGCGCCGCATTTTGCAGGCGAGCGGCGCCGAGGTCATCCATTTAGGCCATAACCGATCGGTGGAGGAAATCGTCAATGCCGCCATTCAGGAAGATGTGCAAGGCATTGCCGTCTCCTCGTATCAAGGCGGGCATATGGAATTTTTTAAATATATGTACGACCTGCTCCAAGAGCGGGGGGCGTCCCATATCCGCATTTACGGCGGCGGGGGCGGCGTCATCATCCCGCGGGAAATCAAAGAGCTGCACGAATATGGCATCGCCCGCATTTTCTCGCCGGAAGACGGCCGACGCCTCGGCTTGCAAGGGATGATCAACGTCATGCTTGAAGAGTGCGATTTTCCGACCGTGACGGTGGTGACCGATGAACTGGAGCGGCTTCCGTCCGGCGATGTGCAGGCGATCGCCCGGCTCATCACGCTGTGCGAATATCGCGCCGAGGGGGAAAACAAAGAGGCGGCCGCGGCGGCGGAAGCCGCCATTGAACAAGTGAAGGCGCTCGAGAAGCGCGTGCCGGTGCTCGGCATCACCGGCACAGGCGGAGCTGGGAAAAGCTCGCTCACCGATGAGCTCGTCCGCCGCTTTTTAAACGAAATTCCTGATATCAAAATCGCGATCTTGTCAGTCGACCCGACGAAGCAAAAAACGGGCGGGGCGCTGTTGGGCGACCGCATCCGGATGAACTCGATCAACTCGCCGCGCGTTTACATGAGAAGCTTGGCGACGCGCCATTCCCGCACGGAACTGTCGCCGGCGATTCGCGACGCCATTTCGGTTGTCAAAGCGGCCGGATTTGATCTTGTCATCATTGAAACGAGCGGGATCGGCCAAGGCGACGCCGCCATTACCGAAGTGTGCGACGTGTCGATGTACGTCATGACAAGCGAGTTCGGCGCGCCGACGCAGCTTGAGAAAATCGACATGATCGATTATGCCGATTTGATTGTCATTAATAAATTCGAGCGCAAAGGGTCAGAAGACGCAAAACGGCAAGTGCAAAAACAATATCAGCGCAGCCACCAGCTGTTTGACCGCGATGTTTCGGAAATGCCGGTGTACGGCACGATCGCCAGCCAGTTTAACGACCCAGGCACGAATACGCTCTTTGTCGCGCTTGTGGATACGATCAATAAAAAAGCAGGAACGAATTGGAAAACAAGCTTAAAAACGGTCGCCAATGTCGAAAAGCATAATGTCATCATCCCGAACGAGCGCCGCTACTATTTGCGTGAAATCGCGGAAACGGTCCGCTCGTACCACCGCCGCGCCGAGCAGCAAGTCGAAGTGGCAAGACGCCTGTTCCAAATTGAAGGGGCCATCGAAGCGGCGAAGGAACGGGGCGAAGCGGAAGACGTGATCCGCGCGCTCGAGACGCTCAAAGCGGATTATGAGGCGAAATTGACGCCGGAATCGAAGCGCATTTTGGCGACATGGGAAGAAACGAAAGCGAAATATGCGGCAAAACAATTTGTTACGAAAGTGCGAGACAAAGAAATTGTCACCGAACTGACGACGAAAACGTTGTCCGGTTTGGACATTCCGAAAGTCGTCTTGCCGAAATTCAAAGACTACGGAGAGATTTTGCGCTGGGTGTATAAAGAAAATGTCCCTGGCTCGTTCCCGTATACGGCCGGCGTCTTTCCGTTCAAGCGCCAAGGCGAAGACCCGAAACGGCAGTTTGCCGGCGAAGGGACGCCGGAGCGCACGAACCGCCGCTTCCATTACTTGTGCAAAGAAGACAAGGCGAAGCGGCTCAGCACCGCGTTCGACTCCGTGACGCTCTATGGCGAAGACCCGGACTACCGGCCGGACATTTTCGGCAAAGTCGGGGAAAGCGGTGTCAGCGTCTGTACACTTGATGATATGAAAAAGCTGTACAAAGGGTTTGACTTGTGCGACCCGCTCACATCCGTGTCGATGACGATCAACGGTCCGGCTCCGATTTTGCTGGCGATGTTTATGAATACGGCGATTGACCAGCAAGTCGAGAAAAAGGAAGCCGAGCTTGGCCGCCCGCTCACGCCGGAAGAGTACGAACAAGTGAAGGAATGGACGCTGCAAACGGTGCGCGGCACGGTTCAAGCCGATATTTTGAAGGAAGACCAAGGGCAAAACACGTGCATTTTCTCGACCGATTTCGCCTTAAAAATGATGGGCGACATTCAAGAGTATTTCATCAAGCACCGCGTCCGCAACTACTACTCGGTGTCGATCTCCGGCTACCATATCGCCGAGGCGGGGGCGAACCCGATCACGCAGCTGGCGTTTACGCTTGCGAACGGCTTTACGTATGTCGAGTATTACTTGAGTCGCGGCATGCACATTGACGATTTTGCGCCGAACTTGTCGTTTTTCTTCAGCAACGGCCTCGATCCGGAGTATTCGGTCATCGGCCGCGTCGCCCGCCGCATTTGGGCGATCGTCATGCGCGAAAAATACGGCGCCAACGAACGGAGCCAGAAACTGAAATACCATATCCAAACGTCCGGCCGTTCATTGCACGCGCAGGAGATCGATTTCAACGACATCCGCACGACGCTGCAGGCGCTTCTGGCGATTTATGACAACTGCAACTCGCTGCATACGAATGCCTATGACGAAGCGATCACGACACCGACCGAAGAGTCGGTCCGTCGGGCGATGGCGATCCAACTCATTATCACGAAAGAGTTTGGCCTGACCAAAAACGAAAACCCGCTCCAAGGGTCGTTCATCATTGAAGAGCTGACCGATTTGGTTGAAGAAGCGGTGTTGCAAGAGTTTGAACGGCTCAACGACCGCGGCGGCGTGCTCGGGGCGATGGAGATGCAATACCAGCGCGGCAAAATTCAAGACGAATCACTTTACTATGAAACGAAAAAACATACCGGCGAACTGCCGATCATCGGCGTCAACACGTTCTTGAACCCGAATCCGCCGTCAGAGGACGAACTGAACAACATCCAGCTCGCCCGGGCGACGTATGAAGAAAAAGAGACGCAAATCCGCAACTTGCGCGAATTCCAAGAGCGGAACAAAGACAAAGCCGGCCCGGCGCTCGAACGGCTGAAGCAAGTGGCGACAAGCGGCGGCAACATTTTCGAAGAATTGATGGAAACGGTGAAAGTCGCCAGCCTTGGACAAATCACCCGCGCCTTGTACGAAGTCGGCGGACAATACCGGCGGAATATGTAATTCGAGGGAGTTTCGTTGTTTTCTGCTTTCGATGGGCGCCCTTGATCACAATGGACAACGGCCCGTTGAACTTTAGCAGATCGGTAGAATGATGGGCAGCGGCTGTTGGCGTACTGGCCCGCCGGAGGCGAAACGAACGGAACGCGGATTGGGCCAAAAGATCAAGACGAATGGGCTTCGTAAGGAAAAAGTGGAGCGGTGTGAACAAAGGTGATTGTGACAACGGATATGTCGGAATCGGAAGGAGGGCCGCCCTCGCCGCAGGGCTGCCCTCCTTTGCTTTTTTCGGCAAATGGGTAGCATAAACCCCGACAATTTGTTTATAATGAATGGTATGTATTCCACTTGCATTCATTTGTTTCATTAATATAGAAGGGGAGTGCTGAACTTGAGCCTGCAGCAGCAATACTCGCCGGAGGAATTGCAGGAGATGTCGTTCGTCGAGCTGGCGAACCTCATTTTGCTTGACAAGCGGGAGGCGCTGCCGTTTGATCAACTCGTTCGTGAAGCAGCAGCGCTGGCCGGCATATCGGAAGAAGAGATGGAGGCGCGGCTGGCCCAATATTACACCGATTTAAACATCGACGGCCGGTTTATTTGCGTTGGGGAAAACGTCTGGGGATTGCGCGCATGGTATCCGTTTGACCAGACAGAAGACGAAACGGTGACGATCGTCAAGCCGAAGAAGAAGAAAAAAGCGCTTGACGATGAATACGATGAATACGATGAGTTGCTTGAAGATGAAGATCTCGATTACGACGATTTGGATGAATATGATGGGGAAGAGCTCGAGCTTGATGAAGACGAGCTCTTGGAAGATGAAGAATTCGATCTGGACGAAGACGTCGCGTTTGACGATGACATTCTCGGCGATGAAGAGTTTGAGCTGGACGATGCGCCGCTTGATGAAGAGCTTGATCTCGAAGAGCCGGACGAAGACGAATAACCGCTTGACTTTGCCAGGGGAACCCGGTACAATGTGTGTTGGGCTCTTGAAAACGAACAAATCGATCGCTCCCTTACGTACGGTAAGCGGAGCGTTTTTTATTTGCGCCTTTCGCAAACACTGAAACTGTTACCGCAATTTCGGCAAGGGGGAAGACAAAATGACGAAATACATTTTTGTGACGGGCGGCGTTGTTTCCTCACTCGGGAAAGGGATTACGGCGGCTTCGCTTGGACGTTTGTTGAAAAACCGCGGGTTGAACGTGACGATCCAAAAGTTTGACCCGTACATTAACGTCGACCCAGGGACGATGAGCCCGTATCAGCACGGCGAGGTGTTCGTCACGGACGACGGTGCAGAGACGGATTTGGATTTAGGGCATTATGAACGGTTCATCGATATTAATTTAAACAAATACAGCAACGTGACGACAGGAAAAATTTATTCCGCCGTCATCCGCAAAGAGCGCCGCGGCGATTACCTAGGCGGCACGGTGCAAGTCATTCCGCACATTACCAACGAAATTAAAGAGCGCGTCTTCCGGGCCGGAAGAGAGACGAACGCCGATGTCGTCATTACGGAGATCGGCGGCACGGTCGGCGATATTGAATCGCTTCCGTTTTTAGAAGCGATCCGCCAAATCAAAAGCGATGTTGGACGAGAAAACGTCATGTACATCCACTGCACGCTCGTGCCGTACATCAAGGCGGCTGGGGAAATGAAAACGAAGCCGACGCAGCACAGCGTGAAAGAATTGCGCAGCCTCGGCATTCAGCCGAACGTCATCGTCGTGCGCACGGAAATGCCGATGCCGCAGGAAATGAAAGAGAAAATCGCCCTCTTTTGCGACATCGATCCGAAAGCGGTCATCGAGGCGCGCGATGCCGACACGCTGTATGCGGTCCCGCTTATGCTTCAAGAACAAAAACTGGACCAAATCGTGTGCGAACATTTGCGCCTCAACTGCCGCGAAGCGGATATGACCGAATGGAAGGCGCTCGTCGAGAAAGTGCGCAACTTATCGAAAACGACGAAAATCGCTTTGGTTGGCAAATACGTCGAGCTTCCGGACGCCTATATTTCTGTTGTTGAGGCGCTCCGTCATGCGGGGTATGCGTTTGACACCGACATTGATATTCAGTGGATCAATGCTGAGCATGTGACGCGTGACAATGTAGCCGACCTGTTGAAAGATGCGGACGGCATTTTGGTTCCGGGCGGGTTCGGCGACCGCGGGGTCGAAGGGAAGATTGAGGCGATCCGCTACGCCCGCGAGCAGCGCGTGCCGTTTTTGGGCATTTGCTTAGGAATGCAGCTCGCCTCGATTGAATTTGCTCGCCATGTTGTCGGGTTGTCCGGCGCCCATTCGTCCGAGTTTGACCCGAACACGCCGCATCCGATCATCGACTTGCTTCCGGAGCAGAAGGATGTCGAAGATTTAGGCGGCACGCTCCGCCTCGGCTTGTATCCGTGCAAGCTGCAGGAAGGGACGCTTGCCTACGCCGCCTACGGCGATGAAGTCATTTACGAGCGCCATCGCCATCGGTACGAATTCAACAACCAATACCGGCCGATCATGGAAGAGCACGGCTTCGTCTTTTCCGGCACGAGTCCGGACGGACGGTTGGTTGAAGTGATCGAACTCAAGGATCATCCGTGGTTCGTCGCCGCGCAATTCCATCCGGAATTCACCTCGCGCCCGACGCGGCCGCAGCCGCTGTTCCGCGAGTTTGTCAGAGCGTCGCTGAAAGAGTGACGAAAAAGGGGCTGTCCCAAAAAAGCCGTAGAACGGCCTTTTGGGTTCAGCCCCCTTTCTTTTTTGGATATTTTTCATCTTGTCAAGCACGATGCCCATTGATCAGGCGCCGTTTTTTGGGCGGTTTCTATACCTCTTTGCCTTTGGCCGGTCGGAGAGCGCTCGCTTTCATGGCGGCTGTTATTCATATTCCGCCAAAATTTCATCGAGCAAAACGCGCAGTCCGTAGTAGATGAATGAAGCGGTGATGATCGTCGGCATGCCGATGCGGCGGCCGTCTTCGGTCGGCACGAGCGGGCGGGAAAGTTTGCTGTCGATAAAGACGGTGGCCATATCGGCCAGTCCGGGTTCATCCTTGACGAGCGCCGCGACGGCCACTGCATCGACGCCGTGCACCTGCAGCTGTTCGACGAGGCGAATGGCCTCAGGATCGGCGGAAAAGCGGGCAAATAGAAGCGCTCGGTCCGTTTCCTGCCAGTCATCGGTTGCTGTCGGCTCAAGCCGTTTGGCTTTCGGCAGCGGATCGGGGCCAAGAAGCGCAGCGGTGACGACCGCATCGAGTTCACCTATGCCATACAGCCAAATGCGTCCATCACCGATGGCGGCCTGAGCGAGCAGACGCGCCCCGTCTTCGAGCGCCAGCTCTTCATCCGCGGCGATTTTTTGCAACAATCCGATCGTTTGCGTCGTTAAAATTTTCACGGTTCGGCCTCCCTTCGCCGCTATTATACAAAATCGGCAAACAACAAGAAAAGCAAGCAGGAAAAGGGTTTGCCAAATGCGAAACATTAATAGGGAGAAAACAGGGAATAGAGGTGCATAACTGTGGGAAACAAAATTTTGATTGTCGACGACCAGTATGGCATCCGCATTTTGCTCAACGAAGTGTTTCAGCGGGAGGGGTATGTAACGTATCAGGCCGCCAACGGCATGCAGGCGCTCGAAATCGCCCGCAAACATCACCCCGATCTTGTGCTTCTTGATATGAAGATTCCTGGCATGGACGGCATTGAAATTTTAAAACGGTTGAAAGAGATTGATCCGGATATTAAGGTGATCATCATGACCGCCTACGGGGAGCTCGATATGATTCAAGAAACGAAAGAGCTCGGGGCGCTGATGCATTTTGCCAAGCCGTTTGATATTGACGATTTGCGCGTTGCCGTCAAAAAATACATTACCGCCTAGACAGCGCCATCGACGAGCGGCTTTCCTTTGGCAAAGAAAGCGCATCGGTGGACATTGATGACGCTGTCGTCTTTAGGAGAATAAAGGGTGGAAATGTTGCCGTTTTGCCGGCAAGTTGGTATGCTTATAACGTAGATGGATTTTGCGCCTGTGGACCCAGTCACCGCCAGGGCGACAAAGACGACGATCAGCTAAGGAGGATGGAACCATGCCGTTAGTATCGATGAAAGAGATGCTCAACGAGGCGCTGCGCGGCAAATACGCGGTCGGTCAATTTAACATTAACAACTTGGAATGGACACAAGCCATTTTAGCGGCGGCCGAAGAGGAAAAATCGCCGGTCATTCTCGGCGTCTCCGAAGGGGCGGCCCGCTATATGAGCGGATTCAAAACGGTCGTCAATATGGTCAAAGGGTTAATGGAAGACATGAACATCACCGTTCCGGTCGCCATCCATCTCGACCATGGATCGAGCTTTGAAAAATGCAAAGCAGCGATTGACGCCGGGTTCACCTCGGTTATGATTGACGCCTCCCACCATCCATTTGAAGAAAACGTCCGCATCACCTCGCAAGTCGTTGAATATGCTCATGCGCGCGGCGTTTCGGTCGAAGCGGAGCTCGGCATCGTCGGCGGGCAGGAAGACGACGTCGTCGGAGAAGGGATCATTTACGCCGACCCGAAAGAGTGCGAAGAGCTTGTCAAACGGACAGGCGTCGACTGTCTCGCCCCGGCGCTCGGTTCTGTGCACGGCCCGTACAAAGGAGAGCCGAAGCTCGGATTTGCCGAAATGGAGCAAATCCGCGATTTAACCGGCGTTCCGCTTGTGCTCCACGGCGGCACCGGCATTCCGACCGAACAAATTCAACGCGCGATCTCCCTTGGCACATCGAAAATCAACGTCAATACCGAAAACCAAATGGCGTTTACCAAAGTCGTCCGCGAACTGCTCGCGAAAGACCCGAACGTCTATGATCCGCGCAAAATCATCGGCCCGGGCCGCGACGCCATCAAAGCGACGGTCATCGGCAAAATGCGCGAGTTTGGCTCGTCCGGAAAAGCGGCGCGATGAATCGGCTTCGCGGGCGGCGTTTGGCCGCCGCGCGGCTGCCTTTGCATGTGCAACGAATAACAAGGAGGGTTCAGCATGAAATTTTTTATCGACACTGCCAACTTGGAAGAAATCAAACACGCCCATGAACTCGGCATTTTGGCCGGCGTCACGACCAACCCAAGCCTCGTGGCGAAGGAGAACGTATCGTTCCATGATCGGTTGCGCGAAATTACATCGATCGTTTCTGGTTCGGTGAGCGCTGAAGTCATTTCGACCGACGCCGCTGGCATGATCGCGGAAGGCGAAGAGCTGGCGAAAATCGCCCCGAACATTACGATCAAAGTGCCGATGACGCCGGAAGGCTTAAAAGCAGTCAAGGCGTTCAGCGAAAAAGGGATTCAAACGAATGTGACGCTTGTGTTCACCGCCAACCAGGCGCTCTTGGCCGCACGCGCCGGCGCGACGTACGTCTCTCCGTTCCTCGGCCGCCTCGATGACATCGGCCATAACGGTTTAGAGCTCATTTCCACCATCGCTGAGATTTTCAACATTCATGGCATTGAAACGGAAATCATCGCCGCTTCGATCCGCCATCCGCACCATGTGACAGAAGCGGCGTTGCGCGGGGCGCATATTGCCACGGTTCCGTACAAGGTGCTTATGCAATTGTTCAACCATCCGCTGACCGATCAAGGAATTGAGAAGTTTCTCGCCGACTGGAATCGGCAAAAATGAAAGTAAGCCGTTTGCCTCTTGGGTGAAGCGGGCTCGCTCTGCCGCGTTCAGGCCGGACGTGATGAGCCCGCCCGGCTTTGCTTTTTCGTCCCAGGGGTGAAGCCAACTTCCGAGCAAAGAAGGGAGACGACGATGGATAAAATGAAAATTATCGGCGGAGATCGGCTGCGGGGAACGATCAAAGTGAGCGGTGCGAAAAACAGCGCGGTCGCTTTGATTCCTGCAGCGATTTTGGCCGATTCGCCGGTGACGATCGAGGGGTTGCCGGACATTTCCGACGTGCACATTTTAGGAAGCTTGATCGAAGAAATCGGCGGCTCGTTTTCGTTTGACGGCAAAGAGGCGGTCATCGACCCAACGAATATGGTGTCCATGCCGCTTCCAAATGGGAAGGTGAAAAAGCTGCGCGCCTCCTACTATTTGATGGGGGCGATGCTTGGCCGCTTCAAAAGAGCGGTTGTCGGCTTGCCGGGCGGATGTCATCTCGGTCCGCGCCCGATTGACCAGCATATCAAAGGGTTTGAGGCGCTGGGAGCCACCGTAACGAACGAGCAGGGCGCCATTTACTTGCGAGCGGAGGAACTGCGCGGAGCCCGCATTTTTTTGGACGTCGTCAGCGTCGGCGCGACGATCAACATCATGCTGGCGGCGGTGCGCGCCAAAGGGCGGACGATTATCGAAAATGCGGCGAAAGAGCCGGAAATCATCGATGTAGCGACATTGCTTTCGAATATGGGCGCGAAAATCAAAGGAGCCGGCACCGATGTGATCCGCATTGACGGCGTCGAAAAATTATCGGGCTGCCGCCATGCCATCATCCCGGATCGGATCGAAGCCGGGACGTACATGATCGCCGCCGCGGCCACCAATGGCGAAGTCGTCGTCGACAACGTCATCCCGCAGCACGTTGAATCGCTGACGGCCAAATTGCGCGAAATGGGGGTGCGCGTGGAGACGGGGGAAGATCAAATTCTCGTCTGCGGCACCGACGTTTTGAAAGCGGTTGACGTCAAGACGCTCGTCTATCCGGGCTTCCCAACTGATCTGCAGCAGCCGTTTACCGCGCTGCTGACAAAAGCCAACGGCACAAGCGTCGTCACCGACACGATTTACAGCGCCCGCTTCAAGCATGTCGATGAATTGCGGCGCATGAACGCCAATGTAAAAGTCGAAGGCCGCTCAGCCATCGTCACCGGCCCCGTCAAACTGCAAGGGGCGAAAGTGAAGGCGAGCGATTTGCGCGCCGGGGCGGCGCTTGTCATTGCCGGGCTGATGGCTGAAGGAGTGACGGAGATCACCGGCGTCGAGCATATCGACCGCGGCTACAGCAACCTCGTCGAAAAACTGTCTGACATCGGCGCCACCATTTGGCGCGAAAAAATGACCGATGAAGAAATCGAGCAAGTGAAAAACGCGTAACGTCCAGTCGACAAAGGGGAAGGGGAGAACGACGATGGAACGAAGCTTATCGATGGAACTCGTGCGCGTCACCGAAGCGGCGGCGCTTGCCGCCGCCCGCTGGATGGGGCGCGGGAAAAAGAATGAGGCTGATGACGCCGCGACGTCGGCGATGCGCGACGTGTTTGACACCGTGCCGATGAAAGGCACCGTCGTCATCGGCGAAGGGGAAATGGACGAAGCGCCGATGCTGTATATCGGGGAAAAGCTCGGCAACGGCTATGGCCCACGCGTCGATGTCGCTGTCGACCCGCTTGAAGGGACGAACATCGTCGCTTCCGGGGGATGGAACGCCTTGGCTGTCGTCGCTGTCGCTGACCACGGTCATCTGCTTCACGCGCCGGACATGTACATGGAGAAAATCGCCGTCGGGCCGGAAGCGGTCGGGATGATTGACATTGAGGCGCCGATCATCGACAATTTAAAGGCGGTGGCGAAGGCGAAAAACAAAGATATTGAAGACGTCGTCGCGGTTGTTCTCAACCGTCCGCGCCATGAGCGTCTCATTCATGAGCTGCGTGAAGCCGGCGCCCGCATTAAGCTCATCAATGACGGCGATGTCGCCGCCGCCATTAACACGGCGTTTGACCATACCGGCGTTGACATTTTGTTCGGCTCGGGCGGCGCGCCGGAAGGAGTGCTCGCGGCGGTCGCGTTGAAATGCCTTGGCGGCGAACTGCAAGGGAAGTTGCTGCCGCAAAACGACGATGAAGTCGAGCGGTGCAAACAAATGGGCATTGACGTCAACAAAGTGCTGCGCATGGACGATTTGGTGAAAGGAGACGACGCGATTTTTGCCGCCACCGGCGTCACCGACGGCGAGCTGTTGCGCGGCGTGCGGCTGAAAGGGGCGTACGGCCTCACCCACTCCGTCGTCATGCGGGCCAAGTCCGGCACGGTCCGCTTCATCGAAGGGCGGCACAGTTTGAAGAAAAAACCGAACTTAGTCATCAAATGATATCCTACCATCCGGCCGGGCGCCGGAGCCGCGCCTGGCTCGGAAAAACAAAAAAATATTGATTAAAAAGAAGAAAAAAGGGTAAAATAGTCGTGTTGCTTATGCAAAAATAAGCTCTGCCATTCTACTTCTTTATTTCATTTCAGCCTTCATCATCTTCGAAATGAATCCCTTCGCCTGTCGAATTGATGACCAATACGTCCGAACACGAACGATGGGAGAATAGGAAAATTTGCAAAGTGTGGTGTCAAGATGGAATTAACGTTAGCAGCACTAGAAAACATGAAATTGAAGGAGCTGTATGAGCTCGCCAAGCAATACAAAATTTCATACTACAGCAAGTTGACGAAAAAGGAGCTTATTTTTGCGATTTTGAAAGCGCGTGCCGAACAAGACGGCCTCTTTTTCATGGAAGGCATCCTCGAAATCATTCCGTCGGAAGGATTCGGCTTTTTGCGCCCGATCAACTATTCCCCGAGCTCGGAAGACATTTACATTTCCGCTTCCCAAATCCGCCGTTTTGATTTGCGCAACGGGGATAAAGTATCCGGCAAAGTGCGGCCGCCGAAAGAAAATGAACGCTACTTCGGCTTGCTTCATGTCGAAGCGGTCAACGGCGAAGACCCGGAAGTCGCCAAGGAGCGCGTTCACTTTCCAGCGTTGACGCCGCTTTACCCGAATCGGCAAATGAAGCTGGAGACAACGCCGGACAAGCTGTCGACCCGCATCATCGACTTGATCGCTCCCGTCGGCTTTGGCCAGCGCGGGTTGATCGTCGCGCCGCCGAAAGCTGGCAAGACGATGCTGCTGAAGGAAATTGCCAACAGCATCACCACAAACCACCCGGATGTCGAGTTGATCGTCTTGCTCATTGACGAACGGCCGGAAGAAGTGACCGACATCGAGCGGTCGGTGCAAGGCGATGTCGTCAGCTCGACGTTTGATGAGGTGCCGGAAAACCATATTAAAGTGGCCGAGCTTGTCTTAGAACGGGCGATGCGATTAGTTGAGCATAAGCGTGACGTCGTCATTTTAATGGACAGCATCACCCGCCTCGCCCGGGCGTACAACTTGGTCATTCCGCCGAGCGGACGCACGCTCTCAGGAGGGATCGACCCAGCGGCGTTTCATCGCCCGAAGCGGTTTTTCGGCGCGGCGCGCAACATCGAAGAAGGCGGCAGCTTGACGATTTTGGCGACCGCCCTCATTGACACCGGGTCGCGCATGGATGACGTCATTTACGAGGAATTTAAAGGCACCGGCAACATGGAGCTCCATCTTGACCGCTCGCTCGCCGAGCGCCGCATTTTTCCGGCGATTGACATTCGCCGCTCGGGAACGCGCAAAGAGGAGCTGCTCATCCCGAAAGAACATTTGGAAAAGCTGTGGGCGATCCGCAAAACGATGGCCGATTCGCCCGACTTTATCGAGCGGTTTTTGAACAAATTGCGCCGGACGAAGTCAAACGAAGAGTTTTTCGCCTTGCTCGATCAGGAGTGGAAACAGGGCGGCCCGCCCCGTCTGTAGGCAGTTGGCGGAATTTGCCGCGAATCGCCCGTTGCAAACTGACAGAAAAGCTGTTATAATCTTAACATGTGTGTTTTGGCTATCGCCTTTTGGTTTGTGCGATCCGTGATTTGCACCGGCTGGGTTCGCTTCGGTGGAGTCCCAGCTGTTCCATGCGCTGCGCCTTGCCAAACGGGCGGGCGCGCATAAGCATGAAGCGTTCCATGCTACGAATCACTCTGTTTCGATAAGATACAGGGCGGAAGGAGATGAAAACGATGAAACAAGGCATCCATCCAGAGTACAAAAAAGTCATCGTCCGTTGCGCATGCGGCAACGAATTCGAAAGCGGTTCGGTCAAAGACGAGCTGCGCGTGGAGATTTGCTCGGAATGCCATCCGTTCTTCACGGGCAAACAAAAATTTGTTACGGCAGCGGGCCGCGTGGATAAATTCAATAAAAAATACGGCCTTAAGTAACAAGGACGTGACGAAAGCAGGCAAGCGAAACTTGCCTGCTTTTTCGTGAGAGCATATAGATGCAACGGAGAAGTTTACCATATCTTTGACGGAAAAGCGGTTTGCCCCTTTTCGACTGTCGGAGGAAAGCCACAGGCTTCTCCGTCACGACTTGGCGTGACGGAGGACCGAACAACCGCCTGCTTCACAGACCCATATATGGGTCTTTAAGCGGCGTTGTTCGGTCGCCCGACAGTCGATCAAATACTCGGTAAAAGTTGCAAATCGTAAAGCTTCAAATTGCATCTATACAGATGGAAGGCCGGTTGCTTACAAGGCTGATCCCGCTGATCGTCGCGATGGCAGACGGCAAGGAGCGGCCGATGGTTTGAGGACAGTGTTGTGTGAAAGGAGAGGCCCCAATGTACGTGATGACGCAGTCCGGCTGGCTTGAGGTCATTTGTGGATGCATGTTTTCCGGCAAATCAGAAGAATTGATTCGCCGCGTCCGCCGCGCTCAGTTTGCCAAGCAGGAAGTGAAAGTGTTCAAACCGACGATCGACAATCGTTATAGCGAAGACGCAGTCGTGTCGCACAACGGCAATTCGGTGATCGCCATTCCGGTCGCGACGCCGGCGGAAATGTTCCGCTACATTTCCGCCGCCACCGACGTCGTCGCCATCGATGAAATACAGTTTTTTTCCGACGACATCATCGATGTGGTGCAAACGCTCGCTGATTGCGGCTGCCGCGTCATCGCCGCGGGGCTCGACCAAGATTTTCGCGGCGAACCGTTTGGCCCCGTGCCGGCGCTGATGGCGATCGCGGAGTCGGTGACGAAGCTGCAGGCGGTTTGCACGGTATGCGGTTCCCCGGCCAGCCGGACGCAGCGGCTCATTAACGGGGCGCCCGCCTCTTATGACGATCCGGTGATTCTCGTCGGCGCCAGCGAGGCGTACGAGCCTCGCTGCCGCCATCACCATGAAGTGCCTGGCAAACCGAAAAAGCGATACAACCGCCCGCTTGCTGGACATACGGGTGAGTGATGGTGAGGCGGTCACTGATGTTGTTTGGCCGCTTTCATCGGCCAAGTGGCGAAGCGCAGCCATCGTTGATGGAAACGGTGCATATTCGTATGTTTCGCCGACCGAGAAGGGCGGAAGCGGCGCCATCATTCTCGCCCGTCTCGTGCGTCCATTCGCTATGGGAGGAAAAAGCGTTTGGCATGCGGCTCGTTCATCATTGATCGTTCGCTTGACTAGGCTGCCCCTTTTGTTCGTTCGCCGCAAAATAGACGAATGATGGCAGAAAGATTTATGGCTTGCCGTGTATCATGGACGGGCGATCATGGACATCCTAACAGCTAAGGAGGCGAAAAAGGATGAGACGCATCTGGCTGTTAGGAATGATCTTCCTGCTTTCGGCCTGTTCGCTCGCTCCGGATCATCCGTCCTACCGCCAGCAAAGCGAGGACAAAAACGGCGCGCGGCTGATGACGGACGGGCGGCCGAAGATCGACGCTGACAGAGACTTGTACAACAACTTCGACGATCCGGAAAACGTGCGGCAAAACCCGAATTTTATCAGCTTGACCGAAGGAAGCGAAAACCAGCGCGCCGATACGCGCAAGGCAGCACAACTCATCGAGCGGTACACCGATTACCACGCCGACTCCATCTGGTTTCACGGCGGCAATATGTATGTGACCGTTGATGCACCGGAAGAGCTGTCTGACGAGGAGCGGCAGCGCGAGGCGCAACGCATTGACAAGCTGCTGACAAAAGCGATCCCGACATACGAGATCATCGTGCGCGTCAACTGAGAGCTCCCGCTTGCCAAAAGCGGGGGTTTTTGTTTGGCTTCATTTCATGCTATAATCTAAAATTAGACTGTGTGGGAAAAACAGAGGTGAATGATGTGTTTGATCGGTTGGAAGCTGTGGAGCAACGGTATGAAAAGCTCAATGAACTGTTGATGGACCCCGACGTCATCAACGATCCGAAAAAGCTGCGCGATTATTCGAAAGAGCAGGCGGATTTGGAAGAAACGGTGCAAACATATCGCGAATACAAATCCGTTCGCGAGCAGTTGGCTGAAGCGAAAGCGATGCTCGAAGAAAAGCTGGAACCCGAGCTGCGCGAGATGGTGAAAGAGGAGATCAGCGAGCTGGAAGAACGGGAAGAGGCGCTCGTTGAAAAGCTGAAAGTGTTGCTTTTGCCGAAAGATCCGAACGATGAGAAAAACGTCATTATGGAAATCCGCGCGGCCGCCGGCGGCGAAGAGGCGGCGCTGTTTGCCGGCGACTTGTACCGGATGTATACGCGCTATGCGGAATCGCAAGGGTGGAAGACGGAAGTGATCGAAGCGAGCCCGACCGGCCTCGGCGGCTATAAAGAAATCATTTTTATGATCAACGGCAAAGGGGCGTATTCAAAGCTGAAGTTTGAAAACGGCGCGCACCGCGTCCAGCGCGTCCCGGAAACGGAGTCAGGCGGGCGCATCCATACGTCGACGGCGACGGTCGCCTGCCTGCCGGAGATGGAAGAAATCGAAGTCGAAATCAATGAAAAAGACATTCGCGTCGACACGTTCGCCTCAAGCGGACCGGGTGGGCAAAGCGTCAACACGACGATGTCGGCCGTGCGCCTCACCCATATTCCGACCGGCATTGTCGTCACGTGCCAAGACGAAAAATCGCAAATCAAAAACAAAGAAAAAGCGATGAAAGTATTGCGCGCCCGCATTTACGACAAATACCAGCAAGAAGCGCGCGCTGAATACGACCAAACGCGCAAGCAAGCTGTCGGCACCGGCGATCGTTCTGAACGCATTCGCACGTACAACTTCCCGCAAAACCGCGTCACCGACCACCGCATCGGACTGACGATCCAAAAGCTCGATCAAGTGCTCGATGGGCATTTGGATGAAATCATCGAGGCGCTCATTTTGGACGACCAAGCGAAAAAATTGGAGCAAGCGAACGATGCGTCGTAACGTACATGAAGTCCTCGCCTGGGCTTCTTCTTTTTTGCGCGCCCACGGAAAAGAGGAGCGGGCGGCGGAGTGGCTATTGTGCCACCATTTGCGCACCGATCGGGCCGGGCTGTTCGCCCGTTGGCGCGAGCCGGTCGACGAAGCGGTATATGAACGATTTGCGGCCGATGTGCGCCGCCATGCGGTGGACCATGTGCCGATTCAATATTTGATCGGCTATGAATCGTTTTACGGCCGGTTGTTTCTTGTCAATCGCCATGTGTTAATCCCGCGCCCGGAAACGGAAGAACTGGTGCTTGGCGTCCTAAAGCGGGTGCCGCGTCTATTTGCTGGTCGGAAGCGGATCGATGTCGTTGACGTCGGCACTGGCAGCGGGGCGATCGCCGTGACATTGGCGCTGGAGAACAAAGCGTTGTCGGTGACCGCAACCGATATTTCCGAAGCGGCGCTCGCGGTCGCCCGTGAAAACGCCCGGCGGCTCGGGGCGAACGTTTCATTTTTGTGCGGCGATTTGCTGCAGCCGATCATGGCCATGGGGTGGACGGTCGATGTCGTCGTTTCCAATCCACCGTACATTCCAGAGACGGACGCCGCTATGCTTTCCCCGGTCGTCAAAAACTATGAGCCGCACACGGCGCTCTTTGGCGGCCGCGATGGGCTCGATTTTTACCGCCGCTTCGCCCGCGAGTTGCCGCTTGTGCTCGGCGCGCCGGCGCTTGCCGCTTTTGAAGTCGGCGCCGGGCAAGGGGAAGCAGTGGCGGCGCTCTTGGCCGCAGCGTTTCCAGAAGCCGAAGTGGAAGTCGATTTTGACCTCAACGGCAAAGACCGGATGGTGTACATGACGCGGCCGAAAAACGGGAAAACGTGTTAGATTGATAGGTTTAAAAACGAGCGGCGCCGTCCACAATGAAAGGTGAAAGGACGGTGCCGATGATGACCATCAAAGGAAATGCCATTGCCATATGTTTATATATCATTCTATTAACGACAGGCGTACTCGTCGAGCTGTACGGCCACAAGACGGACGCCGGGGCGAACGCGGCGGTCGCCATCCCTGATGAGGCAATCCGCCTGCGCATTTTAGCCAACAGCGACGCCGATGAAGACCAACAATTGAAGCGAAAAGTGCGTGATGCGGTCAATGCGCAAATCAACGGCTGGGTGGCCGAACTCACTTCGTTTGAGGAAGCAAAGCGCGTCATCCGCTCTCACCTGCCGGACATCGAGCGGACGGTCGCCCGCGTGTTGCGCGATGAACAAAGCAATCAAACGTACAAAGTGGAGTTTGGCCCGGTTCATTTTCCGACGAAAGTGTACGGCAACTACGTATATCCGGCTGGCATCTATGATGCCGTGCTGATCACACTTGGGGAAGGAAAAGGAGCAAACTGGTGGTGCGTTCTGTTCCCGCCGCTTTGTTTTCTCGATTTTTCCAACAGCGATGCCGTCATGATGGAGGCGAACCGATCGCCTGCAGGAACGAATGAACCGGTGTCGGCTGAGAGCGTCCGGTCAATGGAAGCCGGGTCGAAGCAAAACAGCGAGTCGGCCGAAGCGGAAGCTGAGGCGATGCGAAGCGGCGAGCAGGCCATCGAGCGGGACGAACCGAAAGAGGAGAGGGGTGCGATGGCGGAAACCGAAGATCGCGCCGCTTCGTCCATCCATGCGGATGGCGAGAAAGACAAAGGGCACACTGATGATCAAGACTCGTCCTTCGTCGTCATGGCCGAGCCGGAACAGCCGGTGGAAGTAAAATTTTTCTTCAAAGAGTGGCTCAGCCATCTCATTCCATAAGCATCTATCCACAAAGTTATCCACAAAAATAACAAGTTTATTCACAATTTGTGTATAAC
This sequence comes from Geobacillus sp. CAMR5420, assembly GCF_000691465.1. Classification (NCBI taxonomy): domain Bacteria; kingdom Bacillati; phylum Bacillota; class Bacilli; order Caryophanales; family Anoxybacillaceae; genus Geobacillus; species Geobacillus sp. CAMR5420. The sequence continues at coordinate 16,921 of NZ_JHUS01000002.1, read as the reverse complement.
TGTGGAAAGGCATCGGGCGGCGATCTGACGCTTGTAAAAAAAGCCGCCATTTTCAAGGCGAATCACGGCGATGGAGAAGGTGAAACGATTGAAAACGCGTGTTTGGGTTGTGGATAATATTGTTGATAAACAGCAAGTTTATCCACAAATACGAGAGGCGGTTGAATGGCTGCGGGCCGGGGAAGTTATCGCATTCCCGACGGAAACGGTGTACGGGTTGGGGGCCGATGCGGCCAATACAGCCGCGGTGGAAAAAATTTTCGCCGCCAAAGGGCGGCCGAGCGACAATCCGCTCATCGTTCATGTCGCCAGCATGGCCCAAGCGGAGGCGGTAGCCGCCTCGATCCCGCCGATGGCGAAAACGTTGATGGAGCGGTTTTGGCCGGGGCCGCTCACGTTAGTATTGCCAAAACGGGCCAAAGCGGTGTCTGAACGGGTGACGGCCGGGCTGCCGACGGTGGCGGTGCGCATGCCGGATCACCCGCTGGCGCTGGCGTTGATCGAGGCGAGCGGCTTGGCGTTGGCCGCCCCGAGCGCGAATCGGTCAGGAAGGCCGAGTCCGACGACGGCGGCGCACGTGCTTGCCGATTTAGACGGGCGGATCGCCGGGGTGATCGACGGCGGGCCGACCGGCGTGGGCGTTGAATCGACGGTGCTCGATTGCAGTGGGGGCGTGCCGACGATTTTGCGCCCGGGAGGAGTGACGAAAGAGGCGCTTATTGAAGCGATCGGCCGCGTTGAAGAGGCCGCTGCTGTGGATGACGAGGCGGCGCCGAAAGCGCCGGGGATGAAATATACGCATTATGCGCCGAAAGCGCCGCTTTGGATCGTCGCCGGCCCGCCCGCGTTTTTGCAGCGGCTTGTCGATGAAAGCCGGGCGGAAGGGAAAACGGTCGGCGTGTTGACGACCGAGGAGAACCGGGATCAGTATGCGGCCGATGTCGTGCTGCCGTGCGGAACGCGCCAGGCGCTTGAGACGGTCGCGAGCCGGCTGTACGACACGCTGCGCCGATTTGATGAAACGAACGTCGATCTCATTTACAGCGAGGCGTTTCCGGAAGAAGGAATCGGCGCGGCGATCATGAACCGGCTCCGCAAAGCAGCCGGCGGACGCGCCATCAGCGAACAGCGGAAATGAAAGGACGGCCGTCTGTATAGATGCAGCGAACAAGTTTCACATATCCTGGTCGAAAAAGCAGCTTGTCTATTTTTTGACGGTCGGAGGCAAGCCGCAGGCTTCTTCGTCGCGCCTTGGCGTGACGGAAGACCGAACGGAAACGCGCTTCACAGATCCATGTATGGGTTTGGAAGCGGCGTTGTTCGGTCGTGCGACAGTCGAGAAAACGGCTCTGCAAACGGTAAGGTTCAAATGGCAACTAGAGGATTTGGGGGATGCCGTTTCCAAGCGCGAAACCGGTCTGTTGTGGACCGGTTTTTTCTTTTCCGTCCGCCCGTCAATCAGGCGGCGCCCATTGGCTGCCCGCTCTGCTTCTAAACTGCCCTGGACGTGCATATGTTTAGCAATAAGGCCGGTCCGGGAGGGAAGAAACATGGGCGCATTCATCGGCGAAATCATCGCGCTGTCAATGATGGCGCTGGCGCTGGGCATGGACGCGTTTTCAGTCGCTTTAGGAATGGGGCTGTTGCGCCTCCGGCTGCGGCAAATGTTTTATATCGGGTTGACGATCGGCTTGTTTCATATTCTCATGCCGCTTGCTGGCATGGCGGTCGGCCGCTTGCTGTCGCGCGAGTTCGGAAGTGTCGCGACATACGCGGGCGGGGCGCTGCTGTTATGGCTTGGCGGGCAAATGATCATCGCCTCGTTCCGGAGGGACGATGGCTCACCGCTGTTTCCTCGTGGGGTGGGGTTGCTTTTTTTTGCGTTCAGCGTCAGCCTAGACAGCTTTTCCGTCGGGCTGAGCCTCGGCATTTTCGGAGCGCGGACGATGGTGACGATTTTGCTGTTTGGTCTGTTCAGCATGGTGCTGACATGGGTTGGGCTTTTTGTCGGCCGCCATTTTCAGCAATGGCTCGGTTCGTACAGCGAAGCGCTCGGCGGCAGCATTTTGCTGGCGTTCGGGCTTAAGCTGCTTTTTCTATAAACGGCGGCAGGCGGTTTTCCTTCAGTGGAAAAAAGCGGACGGCCTGCTTTTTTGCGGCTCTTCACCAAAAGTTGTACTTGATTTTTTCTGAACATACCCTATTTACGCTTGTGAGGGAAAATCAGCACTTTTTGCCTATCCTTACGCAGGAAACCGCATTGCTTGTCAAGTACATGTTGTGGTGAAGAGCCTTTTTTTGCTCTTTTCCCTATGGTATATTGATGGTAAGTCATTGATGTGAAGAGGTGGTTGTATGCCATACCGCATTTTGTTCGTCTGCACGGGCAATACGTGCCGAAGCCCGATGGCCGCTGCATTGTTGGAGAATAAGCAGCTGCCAGGCGTCGAGGTGAAATCGGCCGGCGTGTTTGCGGCGGAAGGGAGCGAGGCGTCGGTTCACGCCAAGACGGTGTTGAAGGAAAAAGGAATCGAAGCGGCCCACCGCTCCTCGCAGCTGAAAAAAGAGCATATCGACTGGGCGACGCACGTGCTGGCGATGACATCCGGCCATAAAGAAATGATCGTCGAGCGTTTCCCAGAAGCGAAGGACAAAACGTTTACGTTGAAGCAGTTCGTCTCGGGAACAGACGGCGACATCGCCGATCCGTTCGGCGGGCCGATTGAAGTGTACCGGGCGGCGCGCGATGAGCTGGAGAAGCTCATTGACCGCTTGGCGGAAAAGTTGCAAACAGAACAATGAGGTAAAGAAGTGAGGGGGAACACAAATGGGGGGGACAAGTCATCGGTTCGGTTTGCGCCTGAAGCTCGTCGTCTTTACGACAGCGTTGGCGCTGATCACGTATTCAACGAGCGCCTTTTTCTTGTACGTTTTGTATGATCAGTGGTTCGCCTCATGGAACAAAAGCGTGTTCACGATGATCGTGTTGCTCCTTGGCATCTTTTGGTCCGGAGTGCTTGCCTATTTGGCCGCTGGCTGGATTACAAGGCCGCTGCAACGGCTCGAGGAAGCGGCGGCAAAGGCGACGGAAGGGCATATCGATGAGGATGTTCCGCTGCCCTCTTCCCATGACGAAATTCGCTCGCTGGCTGTCGCGTTCAACCGGATGCTCGGCCATTTGCGCGCAGTCGTCGCCAATGTGGAAGAGAGCGCAGCGCGCACGACGGAAAAGACGGCGGAAATGAGGCAGGCGTCCGAAACAGCGTCAAACCGTGCACGCGATATTGCAGCGACGATTGACGACATTTCCAAAGGGGCGGCGTCTTCGGCCGAGGCGATTCAAGAGGCGGCTGCGGCGGCCGAGGATGTGCTTGCCATCGCCGTGCAAGTCAAAGAAACAGCCGAGCGAGCGGAACAGTCGGTATATGGGATGGCCGAAACGTTGAAGGCAAGCCGCGATATCACCGATTCGCTCATTAGCGGCATCGATCAGCTGGCTGACGATCAAGAACGGTCGCGGGCGGCTGTCAAGCAGCTCGAAGCACACGCCAATCAAATCGGCAACATTACGTTGCTTGTCGCGGACATCGCCGAACAGACGAACTTGCTTGCGCTCAATGCTTCCATTGAGGCAGCCCGCGCCGGCGAGCACGGCCGGGGGTTTGCCGTTGTCGCCGAGGAAGTGCGCAAGCTGGCGGATGAGAGCGCCAAGGCGGTCAAGAAAATCGCGGAACTGGTCGGCAACATTCAAAATGAAGTCGCCCGTGTGGTGGCGCAAATGGACAAGCAGGTGGCTGCTGCCAACGCTGAGGCGGCGAAAGGGGAGCGCACGAATGAGGCCATTGCGGCCATGGCGGCCTCAGCTGATGAAGTGATCCGCGCCGTCCATGACATCGCTGAGCTGGCGAAGCGTCAAATGGGGCATATGGAGCGGGCCGCGGCGCAGACGCAAGAAGTGGCGGCGATTGCTGAGCAGACGTCCGCCGGCGCGCTCGAAGTTGCGGCGGCGACCGAGGAGCAGGCCGCATCGATCAACGATGTGCATCAACTGGCTGGCGAGTTGGTTGAACAGGCCGAACAATTGCAGGCGGCTGTCGCCCGGTTCCGCACCCGTTGATGCACATGCAAATATGATTCATCGAAAGGAGGAAGGGCGATTCCTCCCTGGCTTTCGCTATCACTGCGAAGCCTAGGGCTCCCCGCCCGAACGTGATGAAAGTCGCGATTGCTTCTGACCATGGTGGAGTTCGCATTCGTGAGGAAATTAAAGCACTGTTGGATGAAATGGGAATCGAGTACACCGATTTTGGCTGCGATTGTGAAACATCGGTCGATTACCCGGATTACGCGCTTCCCGTCGCGGAAAAAGTGGCGCGCGGCGAATTTGATCGCGGCATTTTGATCTGCGGCACCGGCATCGGCATGACGATTGCCGCCAACAAAGTGAAAGGGGTGCGCTGCGCCCTTTGCCACGACGTCTACAGCGCCAAGCTGACGCGCATGCATAATGACAGCAACATTCTCGCGATGGGGGAGCGCGTCATCGGCCCCGGCCTGGCGCGCGAAATCGCCAAGGCATGGCTTGAGACCGAATTTGAAGGCGGACGCCATGCGCGGCGAATCGGCAAAATCGCCGAGTATGAAAATAAGCATTTGTAGGCGGAACCAGGGCCGCATCGGAGCGGATGCGGCCTGTGGGCCATAAGCGAAAGGTGTGGGCGTCTAGCTTCATGAGGGCAGCAGCGCAAAGGCTGGGAATTCGGCGATGTTCACAACAAACGCTGTTCATCTTTCGCGAATCATTGGTGAAAATACTAGAAGGCCATTGAAAAACAGCCGTTTTTTTTGAAATGGATGATTCTCAAGTGAAGGAAGAGCAGCATGTATAAGGTTTCTCCATTTGAAAAGCAACGTGATGGAGCCGCATTTTTCGTTACATCACCAGACTTCTAGTGTTCGTCAAGGATCGTGTGGGGCACACCGTGCGAAGGAGGGAAGGGAATGGACGCACGATTGACCGAATGGCGGCAGCAATGGCAAGCCATCTTGCATGAGTTTCGCAAACAGGCTCCGCTTGGCCGCGGCGATGTCGTTGTGATCGGCTGCAGTACGAGCGAGGTGCTTGGCGAGCGGATCGGCACGGCTGGATCGATGGACGTTGCCGCCATGCTGTTTGCCGAGCTTGACGCGTGGCGGCGCGAAACCGGCATTGCGCTCGCGTTTCAATGTTGTGAACATTTAAATCGGGCGCTTGTTGTCGAACGGGAAACCGCCAAAACTCACGGGCTGGAGATCGTTTCGGTCGTTCCGGTGCCGAAAGCGGGTGGGGCGATGGCCGCCTACGCCTATCGAAAGTTCGCTGACCCGGTCGTTGTCGAGGCGATTCGCGCCGATGCCGGCATTGACATCGGCCATACGCTCATCGGTATGCATTTGAAGCCGGTTGCCGTTCCCGTGCGCGTTTCGGTGAAGCACATTGGATCGGCGTGCGTGACGCTGGCGAAAACGCGGCCGAAGCTGATCGGCGGCGCCCGAGCGGTCTACTCGTTGGAAAATCCGAATGATTCCTGTTCTTTCTAGCGGTTTCATTCATTTTTTCTTTGAATTTGCCTAGCTGAAGCTGATAAAATAAAAACGAATATTCACTGATTTCGCATAAGGGGGAGCTATTGATGAATTACTTGCCACAACAAGATCCGCAAGTGTTCGCCGCTATTGAGCAAGAGCGGAAGCGGCAACATGCGAAAATTGAACTGATCGCCTCGGAAAACTTTGTCAGCCGCGCGGTCATGGAAGCGCAAGGGTCGGTGCTGACGAACAAATATGCGGAAGGCTATCCGGGACGCCGCTACTACGGCGGTTGTGAATATGTCGACATCGTCGAAGAGTTGGCGCGCGAGCGAGCGAAGCAGTTGTTTGGAGCGGAGCATGTGAACGTCCAGCCGCACTCCGGGGCGCAGGCGAACATGGCCGTTTATTTCACCGTTCTTGAGCACGGCGACACGGTGCTTGGCATGAACTTGTCGCACGGCGGCCATTTGACGCACGGCAGCCCGGTCAATTTCAGCGGCATTCAGTACAATTTTGTCGAATACGGCGTCGATCCGGAAACGCATGTCATTGACTATGACGACGTGCGCGAAAAAGCGCGCCTTCACCGGCCGAAGTTGATCGTCGCCGGCGCGAGCGCCTATCCGCGCATCATCGACTTCGCCAAGTTCCGCGAGATTGCCGATGAAGTCGGCGCCTATTTAATGGTTGACATGGCCCATATTGCAGGTCTTGTTGCGGCAGGTGTTCATCCGAATCCAGTGCCGTACGCCCATTTCGTTACGACGACGACGCACAAAACGCTGCGCGGTCCGCGCGGCGGGATGATTTTATGCCAGGAGCAGTTCGCCAAACAGATCGACAAAGCCATTTTCCCTGGCATTCAAGGCGGCCCGCTCATGCATGTCATTGCCGCCAAAGCCGTCGCGCTCGGCGAAGCGTTGCAAGACGACTTTAAAGTCTACGCGAAGCGCGTCGTGGAGAATGCCAAACGGCTCGCAGCCGCCTTGCAAAACGAAGGATTCACTCTCATTTCCGGCGGCACGGACAACCATTTGCTGCTTGTCGATTTGCGCCCGCAGCAGCTGACCGGGAAAACGGCGGAGAAAGTGCTCGATGAGGTTGGGATTACGGTCAACAAAAACACGATTCCGTACGATCCGGAAAGCCCGTTTGTCACAAGCGGCATCCGCATCGGCACGGCCGCGGTCACGACGCGCGGCTTCGGATTGGAAGAGATGGACGAAATCGCCGCCATCATCGGCCTTGTGCTGAAAAACGTCGGCAGCGAACAAGCGCTTGAGGAAGCGCGCCAACGCGTCGCCGCTTTGACGGAAAAGTTTCCGCTCTATCAAGACTAAGCGCCGCCGCTTCGTCCGAAACCGTACGGTGCACCGCCTCCGGATTTGGCGGTGCGCCTTTTTCCGTTCGTTCGGCAGTTGAATAGGCGCTCGTTTTCCAGTAGAATGTATAGAAGTGCAGCGCATACATACGGAAGAGGAGAGTTGACCCATGGGAAAAGTGTACGTCTTTGATCATCCGCTCATCCAGCATAAATTGACCTACATTCGCGACAAGAATACGGGCACGAAAGAATTTCGCGAGCTTGTCGACGAAGTGGCGACGTTGATGGCGTTTGAAATTACACGTGATCTGCCGCTTGAGGAAGTCGAGATCGAAACCCCCGTCAGTAAAGCCAGAGCGAAAGTGATCGCCGGCAAAAAACTGGGCGTCATTCCGATTTTGCGCGCCGGCATCGGCATGGTTGACGGCATCCTGAAGCTCATCCCGGCGGCGAAAGTCGGCCATATCGGCTTGTACCGCGATCCCCAAACATTAAAGCCGGTCGAATATTACGTCAAGCTGCCGAGCGATGTCGAAGAGCGCGATTTTATCATCGTCGACCCGATGCTCGCAACCGGCGGATCAGCGGTGGCGGCGATCGATGCGCTGAAAAAGCGGGGTGCGAAAAGCATTAAATTTATGTGCCTGATCGCGGCGCCGGAAGGAGTCAAAGCGGTGGAAACGGCCCACCCGGATGTGGACATTTACATCGCTGCCCTTGATGAGCGGTTGAACGACCACGGCTATATTGTCCCTGGTCTTGGCGACGCCGGCGATCGGCTGTTTGGCACAAAATAACAGCTGCAAGGCGCCCCGCGCCGCGCGGGGTTCGCATTCCATCGAGCGGCGGAGAGGGTGCCTTGCCCATGCGTCAGTTAAGCGCTTGCATCGAATAGGCCGCGGCAGAAAGATGGCGCTGAGAAACCGCTCCGTTTGCAAAGCCAAGTATATATATTATAGATGCAACGAAGAAGTTTAACATATCCTTGACGGAAAAGCGGTTTGCCCCTTTTCGACTGTCGGAGGAAAGCCACAGGCTTCTCCGTCACGCCTTGGCGTGACGGAGGACCGAACAACCGCCTGCTTCACAGACCCATATATGGGTCTGGAAGCGGCGTTGTTCGGTCGCCCGACAGTCGATCAAATACTCGGTAAAAACTGCAAATGGTAAAGCTTCAAATTGCATCTATATAGAATCATGAAAAGGAAAATAGGCTAAAAATAAAATATATCATTATACATCATCATTGTGAGAAGAAAATGAGAAATTGTCACAAATTATTAATATTTGCCCTATGTGAATGAGGTTTTACGTGGAAACACATTGACATTGACCAGGCCGTATTGTATCCTTTACAAGGGGTAGATTGAGAAGGTTTTCATTATGTTAAAGGGTGTGTTGGCATGTCCCCAAAACAGCGCCACCCGTTTCAAGCCATGGCGTTGATGTCCGCCATCGTCTCCCAACTTGTTGGTTCGATTTTGGTCGGCGTTTTCGGCGGGAGATGGATCGATGATCGATTTGGCACCGAGCCGATCTTTTTGATCGTCGGCCTTTTGCTTGGACTGGCGGCCGGCGTGTATGCGATGTTGCGCTTGATCCGCCAATATTTCTCTGGGGAGCAATAAAATGGGAAATCTTCAAGCGATGTTTTGGCGGCAAGTTCGATACATATTGTATTTGCTCGCCATCTATACGCTCGGCTTTGGATTTACGCCGTATAAAACCGTTTTTCTCAGCTTGATTCTCGGCACATCGATCAGCCTCCTCATGGTTTGGAACTTAACCTGGAAAATCGAAAAATTCGGACAAGCGGTGGCGGCGCGCAAAAAAGTGCGCACATTAGGCACCTTATCGCGTTTGGCGCTTGCCGCATTGGCTGCTGTCATTGTTCTGACGTATCCGCAATATTTTCATATCGTGCCAACCGTTTTGGGATTAATGACATCCTACATTGTCATTATAATAGATTTCTTCTTTCACAAATGGAAAAACGACAAGCTGCAGGCATGAAAGCGAGGTGAGAGAGGATGGAGCATAAAGCGCCGCTTGTCGAATTTTTAGGCCTTACGTTTAATTTATCTGATATGTTGATGATTACGATCACCTGTTTGATCGTTTTCATCATTGCTGTTGCGGCTACTCGCTCGCTTCAGCTGCGCCCGACGGGGATGCAAAACTTTATGGAGTGGGTCTTTGACTTTGTTAGAGGCATCATTAACAGCACGATGGATTGGCAAACGGGCGGCCGCTTTTTGACGCTGGGGGTCACGCTCATCATGTATGTGTTTGTGGCCAATATGCTTGGACTGCCGTTTTCCGTCCATGTCAACGGCGAACTTTGGTGGAAATCGCCGACCGCGGATGCGACCGTTACGTTAACGCTGGCGGTGATGGTCGTCGCCCTCACCCACTACTATGGGGTGAAAATGAAAGGGGCATCCGACTATTTGCGCGATTACACCCGTCCAGTCGCCTGGTTGTTCCCGCTTAAAATCATCGAAGAGTTTGCCAACACGCTGACGCTCGGTTTGCGTCTTTTCGGGAACATTTACGCCGGGGAAATTTTGCTTGGCTTGCTCGCCAGCCTTGGCACGCATTACGGTGTGCTTGGCGCTGTTGGCGCAGCCATTCCGATGATGGTGTGGCAAGCGTTCAGTATTTTTGTCGGAACGATTCAGGCGTTCATTTTTACGATGTTAACAATGGTTTATATGGCTCATAAGGTCAGTCATGACCATTGAGCATTCCTTATCATTTCATTAAGGACTTGAAACATTACTTTAACATGGTGAAGGAGGATCTATCAACATGAGTTTGGGTGTACTTGCAGCTGCGATTGCGGTAGGTTTGGGGGCGTTAGGCGCCGGCATCGGCAACGGGTTGATCGTCAGCCGTACCATTGAAGGGATTGCTCGTCAACCAGAATTGCGTCCGGTTTTGCAAACGACGATGTTCATCGGGGTTGCGTTGGTTGAGGCGCTTCCGATCATCGGTGTCGTCTTCTCGTTCATTTACTTAGGTCGATAAGAAATCGATATGGAAAGTGATGGCGAAGTTCGTGTCAACGACCACCTTCGCCATTCCTTTATGTGCGGTTTTGCGAGACCGCATCGGTGCGATAGCTGTCGAAAGGAGTGAAACGCGGTGTTGTGGAAGGCAAACGTATTGGTGCTCGGCGAAGCGGCGCATGGCATCAGCGGCGGCACGATTATTTACCAATTGCTGATGTTCATTATTTTGCTGGCCTTGCTGCGCAAATTCGCTTGGCAGCCGTTAATGAATATCATGAAACAACGTGAAGAACATATCGCGAACGAAATCGACCAGGCGGAAAAACGCCGTCAAGAAGCAGAAAAACTTCTTGAAGAACAGCGCGAACTGATGAAGCAGTCGCGCCAAGAAGCGCAAGCGCTCATTGAAAACGCGCGCAAGCTGGCTGAAGAGCAGAAAGAACAAATTGTCGCCTCGGCCCGTGCGGAAGCGGAACGGGTGAAAGAAGCGGCGAAAAAAGAAATCGAGCGTGAAAAAGAACAGGCGATGGCCGCGCTCCGCGAACAAGTGGCCTCGTTGTCTGTCTTGATCGCCTCAAAAGTGATTGAAAAAGAGCTGACCGAGCAAGATCAACGCAAGCTGATCGAAGCGTACATCAAAGACGTTCAAGAGGCAGGAGGAGCGCGATGAACCAAGAAGTGATCGCCAAACGGTACGCGTCCGCTTTGTTCCAAATCGCGCTCGAACAAGGACAGCTTGATCGAATCGAAGAAGATGTTCGCGCCGTGCGCCAGGCGTTGGCGGAAAACGGCGAGTTTTTATCGCTTCTTTCGTATCCGAAACTTTCCTTGGATCAGAAAAAAGCGCTCATCCGCGAAGCGTTCGCCGGTGTGTCCACCCCGGTGCAAAACACGCTTCTCCTTCTTCTGGAGCGCCATCGCTTCGGCCTTGTGCCCGAGCTGGCGGAACAGTTTCTCGCCCTCGTCGACGATGCGCGTGGCATCGCCAAGGCGGTCGCCTATTCGGCGCGGCCGTTGACGGACGAAGAACTGCGGGCGCTTTCCGACGTCTTTGCCCAAAAAGTCGGCAAACAGACGCTTGAGATCGAAAATATCATTGATCCGGAACTCATCGGCGGCGTGAAGCTGCGCATCGGCAACCGCATTTACGACGGCAGCGTCAGCGGGCAGCTTGAACGGATTCGGCGGCAGCTGATCGGCTAACATTTGAAGACAGGGGTGAAAGGCATGAGCATTCGAGCGGAAGAAATCAGCGCGCTCATTAAGCAGCAGATTGAAAACTATGAATCGCAAATCCAAGTGAGCGACGTCGGCACCGTCATCCAAGTCGGCGACGGGATCGCGCGCGCTCATGGGCTCGATAACGTCATGTCCGGCGAGCTCGTCGAGTTTGCCAACGGCGTGATGGGCATGGCGTTGAACTTGGAAGAAAACAACGTCGGTATCGTTATTTTAGGACCGTACACCGGCATTAAAGAAGGGGACGAAGTGCGCCGTACGGGCCGGATCATGGAAGTGCCCGTTGGGGAAGCGCTCATCGGCCGCGTCGTCAACCCACTCGGTCAGCCTGTTGACGGATTAGGGCCGGTGGAAACGACGGAAACGCGCCCGATCGAGAGCCCGGCGCCGGGCGTTATGGACCGGAGATCGGTGCATGAGCCGCTGCAAACCGGGATTAAAGCGATCGACGCGCTCGTGCCGATCGGCCGCGGCCAGCGCGAACTCATCATCGGCGACCGGCAAACAGGGAAAACGTCCGTCGCCATTGACACGATCATCAACCAAAAAGACCAAAACATGATTTGTATTTATGTCGCCATCGGGCAAAAAGAATCGACGGTCCGCACCGTTGTCGAAACGCTCCGCAAACACGGCGCGCTCGACTATACGATCGTCGTCACCGCTTCGGCGTCGCAGCCGGCTCCGCTTTTGTTCTTGGCGCCGTATGCCGGTGTGGCGATGGGCGAGTATTTCATGTATAAAGGCCAACACGTGTTAGTGGTCTATGACGATTTATCGAAACAAGCCGCGGCATACCGTGAATTGTCGCTCTTGCTTCGCCGTCCGCCGGGCCGTGAAGCGTATCCGGGGGATATTTTCTACTTGCACTCCCGCCTGCTTGAGCGCGCAGCGAAATTGAGCGATGCCAAAGGCGGCGGTTCCTTGACCGCGCTTCCGTTCGTCGAAACGCAAGCGGGCGATATTTCCGCGTACATTCCGACGAACGTCATCTCGATTACGGACGGGCAAATTTTCTTGCAATCGGACTTGTTCTTCTCCGGCGTCCGCCCAGCGATCAACGCAGGGTTGTCCGTTTCGCGCGTCGGTGGGGCAGCGCAAATCAAAGCGATGAAAAAAGTAGCCGGGACGCTCCGTTTGGACTTGGCCGCTTACCGTGAGCTGGAGGCGTTCGCCCAATTCGGCTCCGACCTCGACAAGGCGACGCAAGCGAAGCTCGCCCGCGGGGCGCGCACGGTCGAAGTGCTGAAGCAAGATTTGCATCAGCCGATTCCGGTCGAAAAACAAGTGTTGATCATCTATGCATTGACGCGCGGCTTTTTGGACGACATTCCGGTTGAAGATGTGCGCCGTTTCGAGAAAGAGTTTTACTTGTGGCTCGACCAAAACGGCCAACACTTGCTTGAGCACATCCGCACGACGAAAGATCTTCCGAACGAAGACGATCTCAATAAAGCGATCGAAGCGTTCAAGAAAACGTTTGTCGTTTCACAATAAGGCCGGCGGGGGCATATCGCCCCCTCACGCCTGTTAGAACCCGTGCAGCAAAAAGGTGGTGAAACCTTTGGCATCGTTACGCGATATTAAAACGCGCATCAATGCGACGAAGAAGACAAGCCAAATTACAAAAGCGATGGAAATGGTCTCGACGTCGAAGCTGAACCGAGCGGAGCAAAACGCGAAATCGTTCGTTCCATATATGGAGAAAATTCAAGAAGTCGTGGCCAATGTGGCGCTTGGCGCCGGCGGCGCTTCGCATCCGATGCTCGTTTCGCGCCCGGTGAAAAAGACCGGGTATCTCGTGATCACGTCGGACCGCGGTCTGGCTGGCGCGTACAACAGCAACGTGCTGCGCCTCGTGTACCAAACGATCCAAAAACGCCATGCTTCTCCGGACGAATATGCGATCATCGTCATCGGCCGCGTCGGGTTGAGCTTTTTCCGCAAGCGGAACATGCCGGTCATTCTCGACATCACCCGCTTGCCGGACCAGCCGTCGTTTGCCGATATTAAAGAAATCGCCCGCAAAACGGTTGGGTTATTCGCCGACGGTACGTTTGACGAGCTGTATATGTATTACAACCATTACGTAAGCGCGATCCAGCAAGAGGTGACGGAACGGAAGCTTCTGCCGCTCACTGACTTGGCGGAGAATAAGCAGCGCACGGTGTACGAATTTGAACCGTCGCAAGAAGAAATTTTGGACGTCTTATTGCCGCAGTATGCGGAAAGCCTCATTTACGGCGCATTGCTCGATGCAAAAGCAAGCGAACACGCCGCCCGCATGACGGCGATGAAGAACGCAACGGACAATGCGAACGAGCTCATTCGCACATTGACGCTTTCCTACAACCGCGCTCGGCAAGCGGCGATTACGCAAGAAATTACGGAAATTGTCGCCGGAGCAAACGCCTTGCAATAGGGGACTAGCAAGTTAGGAGGGAAAACGATGACAAGAGGACGCGTTATCCAAGTCATGGGTCCGGTTGTAGACGTCAAGTTTGAGAACGGCCACTTGCCGGCGATCTACAACGCCCTGAAAATTCAACATAAAGCGCGCAACGAAAACGAAGTCGACATCGACTTGACATTGGAAGTCGCCTTGCACCTTGGCGATGATACGGTACGGACGATCGCGATGGCGTCCACAGACGGCCTCATCCGCGGCATGGAAGTCATCGATACCGGTGCACCGATTTCGGTGCCGGTCGGCGAAGTCACGCTTGGCCGCGTGTTCAACGTCTTGGGCGAGCCGATCGACTTGGAAGGCGACATTCCGGCTGACGCCCGCCGCGACCCGATTCACCGTCCGGCGCCAAAATTCGAGGAATTGGCGACGGAAGTCGAAATTTTGGAAACGGGGATTAAAGTCGTTGACTTGCTTGCCCCGTATATTAAAGGCGGAAAAATCGGTTTGTTCGGCGGCGCTGGCGTAGGAAAAACGGTCTTGATTCAAGAGCTGATCCACAACATCGCCCAAGAGCACGGCGGGATTTCCGTCTTTGCTGGCGTCGGCGAACGGACGCGCGAAGGAAACGACTTGTACCATGAGATGAAAGATTCCGGCGTCATCAGCAAAACGGCCATGGTGTTCGGACAAATGAATGAGCCGCCGGGGGCGCGGATGCGCGTCGCCTTGACCGGCTTGACGATGGCCGAATACTTCCGTGATGAACAAGGCCAAGACGTGTTGCTCTTTATCGATAACATCTTCCGTTTCACGCAGGCCGGTTCGGAAGTGTCGGCGCTGTTAGGCCGCATGCCGTCGGCCGTTGGTTACCAACCGACATTGGCGACGGAGATGGGTCAATTGCAAGAGCGGATCACGTCGACGGCGAAAGGATCGATCACCTCGATTCAAGCGATTTACGTCCCGGCCGACGACTATACGGACCCGGCTCCGGCCACGACGTTCTCGCACTTGGATGCGACGACGAACCTGGAGCGGAAGCTCGCGGAGATGGGGATTTATCCGGCCGTTGACCCGCTCGCTTCGACATCGCGTGCGTTGGCGCCGGAAATCGTCGGCGAGGAGCACTACCAAGTCGCCCGCAAAGTGCAGCAAACGCTGCAACGTTATAAAGAATTGCAAGACATCATCGCCATCTTGGGGATGGATGAACTGTCGGATGAAGACAAACTCGTCGTTCATCGCGCCCGCCGCATCCAGTTCTTCTTGTCGCAAAACTTCCACGTGGCGGAGCAGTTCACGGGCCAACCGGGCTCCTACGTGCCGGTGAAAGAAACAGTGCGCGGCTTTAAAGAAATTTTGGAAGGCAAATACGACCATCTTCCGGAAGATGCGTTCCGCTTAGTCGGCCGCATTGAAGAAGTCGTTGAAAAAGCGAAAGCGATGGGTGTCGAAGTGTGACCCGGGATAGGGGGATTGGACAATGAAAACGATCCACGTGAGCGTCGTTACTCCTGATGGCCCGGTGTACGAAGACGATGTTGAGATGGTCAGCGTCAAAGCGAAAAGCGGCGAGCTCGGCATTTTGCCGGGGCACATTCCGCTTGTCGCCCCGCTCGAGATCAGCGCGGCCCGGCTGAAAAAAGGCGGCAAAACGCAATACATTGCCGTCAGCGGCGGCTTTTTGGAAGTCCGCCCGGACAAAGTGACGATTTTGGCTCAAGCTGCTGAACGGGCGGAGGACATTGACGTCCTCCGCGCCAAAGCGGCGAAAGAGCGGGCGGAGCGCCGCCTGCAAAGCCAGCAGGATGACATCGACTTCAAGCGGGCTGAACTGGCGTTAAAACGCGCCATGAACCGTTTGAGTGTTGCGGAAATGAAGTAAAAAGCAGGGGAAAACTCCCCTGCTTTTTTTGATGAAAACAGAAGAATCGTCCGTCAAGGAGAGAGGCAAACGCTCTCTCTTTTTTCGTTCCTCGCATTCCGTCGTTTCAACAAAGATGAAGCGCTTACATGAATGGATACAGTGTTGACAGTGTTAACTTGAAGTTTTGCTGACACGGCTGGATATAAATGTTATAATGAAATCGAAGGAATTATTGAAAAATTTCATCATTAACACCATACGTATGTAGTAAACCGGAAGGGGGCGAGCTGGTTGAGCAACATCTATGCAAACAGTTATTTGGTCATCTTCGTCTTCCTTTGCCTCGGTGTGTTGCTGCCGATCGGGGCGCTCACGGCCGGGCGGTGGCTGCGGCCGCACGTGCCGAGTGATGCAAAGGCGACAACGTATGAAAGCGGTAACAATCCCTTTCACGACTCGCGCGTTCAGTTCCAAGTTCGGTACTACCTATTTGCCTTGCTGTTTGTCATTTTCGATATCGAGACGGTGTTTTTGTACCCGTGGGCTGTTGTCTATGACCAACTCGGTTTGTTCGCGTTGGTGGAAATGATCATTTTCATCGTTTTGCTTGCCATTGGCCTTATCTATGCTTGGAAAAAGAAGGTGTTACGATGGATGTGAAATGGGAGGGTTTTTCTGGCGTCGAAATGGAAGAAGTGAAGCGAAACGTCTTTTTGACGACGTTGGAACAGTTGAAAGGATGGGCCCGAAGCAGTTCGCTTTGGCCGTTGACGTTCGGCCTTGCCTGTTGCGCTATCGAGATGATGGCGGTCGGCGGCGCCCATTACGACCTCGACCGGTTCGGTTCGTTTTTCCGCGCCTCGCCGCGGCAGGCGGACGTCATGATTGTCTCGGGCACGGTGACGAAAAAAATGGCGCCGCTCTTGCGCCGGTTGTATGACCAAATGCCCGAACCGAAATGGGTCATCGCCATGGGTTCGTGTGCGACAGCCGGCGGCCCGTACGTCAAATCGTACAGCGTCGTCAAAGGCGTCGACCAAATTGTCCCGGTGGACGTGTACATACCAGGCTGTCCGCCGAACCCGGCAGCGCTCATCTACGGTATTCATAAATTAAAAGAAAAAATCCGACTGGAAGCCAAAACGGGGAAGAAGGTGCTGTAACCGATGGATGAAGAAAAAGATTTGGCCCAGCGAAAAAAAGAAGCCGCTGAGCGGGCAAAACAGCTGGCGCGCGAACGGCTCGCGGCTAGGCAGGCAGATGAACAGGCCAAGTCAGCCGCCGAAACGGGCAGTTTGAAAACGCCCCCGAATTCGAATGGCAGCCAGCTCGAAACAACGAAGGGAGAGGCAACGGAACCGGCATCGGCCGACGATCTTGCATTGGCGAAAAAACGAGCAGCCGAGGAAGCGAGGGCGAAGGCGGCGGAACTGCGGAGACAGCGCGAGGCGGCTGCGTCCGGTGCGTCGACAGGGGACGACCTTGAGGCGGCGAAG
>NZ_JHUS01000001.1:0-52995 GCF_000691465.1 Geobacillus sp. CAMR5420 | reverse complement strand
TGCTTCGTTGCAGTCTTGCGTCGAGGAACCCAATTCCCCCGAATTCACTAGAAGACACAGGCGCAAAGTTGCTGCATTGAAACAACTTCTCTGCTGGTTTTCGTCGAAGAATCCCGTTTCTCTCCATTCACTTGCAGGACACAAGGTTGCTACTTTCGTTTGCTTCTCTGTAATCCTACCGAGGAACCTCACGTCTTCAAATTCCCTTGCAAGCGGCAGGCACAGACATAAAGCAACAGTGGAGCCTATCGGGATCGAACCGATGACCTCCTGCGTGCAAAGCAGGCGCTCTCCCAGCTGAGCTAAGGCCCCATATATCCGCTATCGGGAAGACAGGATTTGAACCTGCGACCCCATGGTCCCAAACCATGTGCTCTGCCAAACTGAGCTACTTCCCGCCAACGCGCTCGAGAGGATTCGAACCCCTAACCTTCTGATCCGTAGTCAGATGCTCTATCCAATTGAGCTACGAGCGCAAGTGCCGAGGGCCGGACTCGAACCGGCACGGTAGTGACCTACCCCAGGATTTTAAGTCCTGTGCGTCTGCCAATTCCGCCACCCCGGCTAAATGGGCAAATAAATGGAGCGGAAGACGGGACTCGAACCCGCGACCCCCACCTTGGCAAGGTGGTGTTCTACCGCTGAACTACTTCCGCTCGAATCAACATGCGGGTGAAGGGACTCGAACCCCCACGCCCGTAAAGGGCACTAGACCCTGAATCTAGCGCGTCTGCCAATTCCGCCACACCCGCAAATCAATTGTGGTGAGCCATGGAGGACTCGAACCTCCGACCCTCTGATTAAAAGTCAGATGCTCTACCTACTGAGCTAATGGCTCATAGTCAAGTATACACTCACAATGAACGATGTCCCTTCCTCTGCTAGCATATTCGAAGATGTTGGATGCGTCGGGACAACTCGAAGTAGATTCAAAGATGTAATACTCGTCACTGAACTAATGGCTCATAATAGGTGATGGTGGAGGATGACGGGATCGAACCGCCGACCCCTTGCTTGTAAGGCAAGTGCTCTCCCAGCTGAGCTAATCCTCCACGGGATTGCCTAGCGACGACCTACTCTTGCAGGGGCGCTGGCCCCAACTACCATCGGCGCTGGAGGGCTTAACTTCCGTGTTCGGGATGGGAACGGGTGTTTCCCCTCCGCTATCATCACTAGACAATCAACAGACAAGTCATATTATAATTAAATTTATTTATTTGTCAATAGGTCCTTGTTTTTGATTAGTGCTGTCATTTCAACGTGCTATCATAATATAACACGTTGGGAGTGGTTTGTCAACTCGACTTCCTGTGTTTGTTTTTCAACAAAACAACGACGACTATTTTTACATAAATGAAAAGCCCCCTGCTGCTTGTCTTTGCAGGGAGCGATCAAATTTATTTATGACGCATTTGCGGGAAAAGCAACACGTCGCGGATCGACGGCGAGTTCGTCAGCAGCATGACCAGACGGTCGACCCCGATGCCAAGCCCGCCTGTTGGCGGCATGCCGTACTCGAGCGCTTCAAGGAAGTCTTCGTCCATTTCATGTGCTTCATCGTTTCCTTGTTCACGCTCTTTCAGCTGCGCCTCAAAGCGTTGGCGCTGATCGATCGGATCATTCAATTCGGTAAAGGCGTTGGCATGTTCACGCCCGACGATAAACAGCTCAAATCGGTCGGTAAAACGCGGGTCGTCCGGATTTTTCTTGGCCAACGGTGAAATTTCAACCGGATGGCCATAAATGAACGTCGGCTGAATGAGGTGAGACTCGACTTTTTGTTCAAAAAATTCGTTGACAATATGGCCAAACGTCATATGTGGAGCAACTTCCACTCCATGTTCTTTCGCCAGCTCCCGCGCCTCTTCGTCGCTCATCTGCCGCCAGAAGTCGACGCCGACATATTCCTTGATCGCATCGACCATATGGAGGCGCCGCCACTCGGGCGTTAAGTCGACGACATGCTCGCCGTATTGAATTTTCGTCGTTCCAAGCACTTCAGTGGCAATGTGGGCGATCAAGTTTTCCGTTAGTTCCATGATGTCACGGAAATCGGCGTACGCCTCGTACAATTCGAGCATCGTAAACTCCGGATTATGGCGGGTGGAAATGCCTTCGTTCCGGAAAACGCGGCCGATTTCATACACTTTTTCCAAACCACCGACGATGAGCCGTTTTAAATGGAGCTCGATGGCGATTCGCATATAAAGGGTCATATCCAATGCGTTATGATGCGTAATGAACGGGCGCGCCGCAGCGCCGCCAGCAACGGCGTGCATCATCGGCGTTTCAACTTCCAAATAGCCACGGCTGTCGAGATACCGCCGCATCGATTGGATGATGAAACTGCGGGTGATGAACGTCTTTTTGCTCTCCGGATTCATAATTAAATCGAGATAACGCTGGCGATAGCGTTGCTCTATGTCTTTCAAACCATGGTATTTTTCCGGCAGCGGACGCAGCGCTTTCGTCAAAAATTCGTACGACGACACTTTGATGGAAAGTTCACCAACTTTTGTTTTAAACATTGTGCCGCGCACGCCGACGATATCGCCAAGGTCAGAGATTTTAAACAGTTCGTACTGCTGTTCGCCAACATCGTCTTGACGGACGTAAATTTGAATCTGCCCGGTGACATCCTGGATATGGGCGAACCCGGCTTTTCCTTTGCCGCGCTTTGTCATGATGCGGCCGGCGACGGCGACTTCAATTTGCTTTTCTTCAAGTTCCTCTTTCGACAAATCGCCGTACAGTTCGAACAGTTCTTGCGCTTTATGAGTGCGCTCGAACCGTTTGCCAAACGGGTCGACACCCAATTCCTCAATTTTTTTCAGCTTTTCCCTGCGGACGCGCAGTTGGTCGTTCAATTCTTCATGGCTCATACCTCATTCACTCCATTTAGCGATTTTTTACGAAAAATACTGCCAGCGCTCGCTGGCAGTCCTCCGCTGCATGAACGTCATCTCCGTTGTGTGAACTACCCACACCTACGCTTCGCTTAGAGGTGGAGGCTTCAAGCGACTTGTGCGTGTTCGCCGAACGGTAAGCCACACACAAGAACCCTTTACGCTTCCCTTCGTTCCGAAGGTGTCCGTTCTAGCCATATTCTATCCTATTCGTTGGCTAACGCCAACCGACATTCATCTCCCACCTACTCACTGGGTTACACCCTTCGCGTTCCTTGAGGTGGGAGACTTCTTTCGGAAATCCGTTAAACGGCTTCGGCGTTCGCCGCTGCTTGGACTTCCGCTTCCTCCGCCACGCGAAGCAACAGTGCGGCCAGTTCGTCCCGCGTTTCACATTCATTGATGGCGTTCCGGATTTTCGCTGCGCCGCGAATGCCTTTTAAATACCAAGCAGCGTGTTTACGCATTTCTTTGACGGCGATATATTCGCCTTTTAAGGCAATTAATCGGTCTAAATGCAGCAGGCAGACATCGATTTTTTCCCTCGGCGTCGGTTCCGGGATGAGCTCTCCAGTTTCTAAATAACGGACAGTGCGATAGATCATCCAAGGGTTTCCAAGCGCCGCCCGTCCGATCATGACGCCGTCGACCCCTGTTTCTTCAAGCATCCGCTTTGCATCTTGAGGCGTTTTGACATCTCCGTTGCCGATAACCGGGATGTTGACGGCTTCTTTCACTTGCTTGATGATGTTCCAGTCCGCTTTTCCTTCATACATTTGCACCCTTGTCCGTCCGTGGACGGCGACGGCCTTCCCGCCGGCGCGCTCAACGGCTTGAGCGTTTTCGACGGCGTAAATGTGCTTTTCATCCCAACCGATCCGCATTTTCACCGTGACCGGTTTTTCAACGGCATCGACGATCGCGGCAACGACATCATAAATTTTATTCGGGTCAAGCAGCCATTTCGCTCCAGCGTCGCAATTCGTAATTTTCGGCACTGGGCAACCCATGTTGATGTCGATGATATCTGCATTCGTATTTTTATCGACAAATTTCGCCGCTTTGACGAGCGTTTCTTTCTCGCCGCCGAAAATTTGCAAGCTGATCGGCTTTTCCCGTTCATCAATATATAACATGTTTAACGTCTTTTCGTTGTTGTATACGATTCCTTTGTCGCTTACCATCTCGGCGCATACAAGCCCGGCGCCGAATTCTTTGACGGTCAGGCGGAACGCGGAGTTGCATACGCCTGCCATCGGAGCGAGCACGACGCGGTTTTTAATTTCGACATCGCCAATGCGAAACATCGCAGATGCCTCCTTTCTACTTGTTCGATTCGAGTTTCGGCGGCGCCAGTTCTTCCACCGATATATTCAGCCGTTCGGCGATTTGTCCAACGAGCGAATCGGACGGCATCCGGTTCCCCCGTTCAATTTCACCAAGGATCGATACGGAAATGCCTAGTTCTTTCGCCAGTCTTTCTTGCGTATATCCTTTCAACTTTCGAAAAGCGCGAATACGTCTTCCCCATCTTTCCGCTTCCATACATGAACTCCTTTTTTGTCAGGTAGTCGGCCAATGATGTCGATTAACGGCTCGGAAAGGTTCGGTATTGCCACGTGGGAGTTGACTTCAAACAACGGGATGAGCACGAACGCCCGCTCCGCCATGCGCGGATGCGGGATCGTCAGCTGCTCTGTTTCAATATTTTCATGATTATACAGCAAAATGTCAAGGTCTAACGTCCGTGGTCCCCAGCGAATTTCCCTTTTTCTTCCAAGACGTCGTTCGATTTGCTGGGTCACGTCAAGCAAGGCAAACGGCGACAACGTCGTCGCCACCTCGATCACCATGTTTAAAAACTTGCCTTGGTTGACATAGCCGACCGGATCGGTTTCATAAATCGATGAGCTCGATGTGATCAAAATTTCCTGATGATGATGGAGCGCTTCAATGGCAGAACGCAAATAGAAAACACGATCTCCGAGGTTGGAGCCTAAAGCGAGATATGCGATGTTTTCCATTTAACGACCCCTATCAATTTCGACTGCGACATGTTGATAATGGCCGCGAATCGGCGGATTCGGCTTCGTCACTTTGACAATGCAGCGCTCGACAACAGGAAAGGCAGCGAGCAAGTCGGCGGCGATCGCTTCAGCGACCGCCTCGATCAAGGCGAACGTCCGCTCCTCAACGATCGCCCGGCAGCGCTCGTACACATCGGCGTAGTTGACGGTATACTCAAGACAATCGCTCCGCCCGGCGGGCTGCAAGTCGAGCTCCAACGTCACATCGACCAAAAATCGCTGGCCAAGGATGTTTTCTTCGCGAAACACCCCGTGGTAGCCGTAAAACTCCATGCCTTGCACATAAATTTTATCGATGACCGCTCTCTCCCTTCCCAAGCATAGCATCCATCATTTTGGCCATGCGGGCAATCGGCAATACATCATGGACTCGGACGATGTGCACCCCTTTCATGATGCCGAGACAAACGGTCGCTCCTGTTCCTTCGACCCGCTCCTCGACAGGCACGCCGAGCACATGGCCGATAAATCGTTTGCGCGACGTGCCAAGCAAAAGCGGATAGCCGAGAGCGGCAAATTCATCAAGGCGCCGCATCACCTCCAAGTTATGCTCGACCGTCTTGGCGAAGCCGATCCCCGGATCTAAAATAATGTTCTCATCTTTCACACCCGCCTCTTTGACAATGCGAATGCTTTCTTTCAAATCGGCGATCATGTCGGAAATCAAATCGCGATAGGCCATATCGCGGCGGTTGTGCATTAAAATGATCGGCGCGCCGTACGTGGCGGCAACACCGGCCATATCAGGGTCCGCCTTGGCTCCCCAAACGTCGTTGATGATGTGCGCCCCAGCCTCCATGGCTTGCCGCGCCACTTCCGCTTTGTACGTGTCAATTGAGATCGGCACACTCACCGCCTTAGCAATCGCTTTTACCGCCGGAATGACGCGGCGCAATTCTTCATCAAGCGGCACTGGATCCGCCCCCGGACGAGTTGATTCACCGCCGATGTCAATGATGTCTGCTCCTTCCGCCACGAGCCGCTTCGCGTGCTTGACCGCGTTTTCCACGTCGTAAAACCGGCCGCCGTCGGAAAACGAATCGGGCGTGACGTTGACAATGCCCATGATCAACGTTTTTTTGTTTAAGTCAAGCTCATGCCCGCGGCATTGAAGCCGAAGAGGGCGCATCGATGTTGTCATCAGTCGTTCATCCTTTCTGCCAATTCGTTCCTCGTCCATAGCCGATGGGTCAAGCGTCGGTAATGGTGCTGCAAGGCCCGGACCACCGGACCATTTTTTCCTTGGTAAACGCAATGGCCAATGCGGCAAAGGGGTACAATTTCCTGCACAGAGTTGGTGATAAATGCTTCATCAGCCTGCAACAAATGGGACAGCGGATATACCCCTTCTTCAACTGGGATGCGCAACTGCTTGAGCAAAGCAATGATGAATTGTCTTGTGATGCCGTTTAATATGCCGACAGCCGGCGCTGGCGTGTAGACGATGCCGTCTTTCACCCAAAAAATATTGGAAACGATCCCCTCCGCTACCGCACCATCTGAATTCAAAAAAATTCCTTCCGCATGAGGTCGATGTCCGAGCTCCCATTTCCCAATCATATTGTTTAAATAATGGTGCGACTTTAGTCGCTCATTGCCTTCCGGGCTGTTTCGCCTTGCCGCGAGCACCACCCCTTCTTTTCCTTCCGGAGGGACGGGCGGCGGAAGCGGCTTCATATAGACGATGACGGTCGGGTTTCGGTAACGTTCGATCGGCAAGCCGAGATCGCCGACCCCGGCCGATACATTGAAGCGCACATAAGCGTCGCGCAAGCCATTGGCCTCGAGCAACTGCTCGATGATCGCCACCACTTCGGCGCGGCCGAACTGCCTTTCGATGTGAAGCTCAGACAGCCCTTTGTTCAATCGGGCCAAATGATCGTCAAGCAAAAAAGGGTGGCCGCTATACGTGCGGAATGTTTCAAATAAGCCGAGCCCATATAAAAAGCCGTGATCAAACGCTGATAACTGCGCTTCTTCGCGCGGAACGACCGCGCCGTTGATATACACGTACATGACTGTCACGCCTTTTTATACGTGTTGATAAAGTTTTTCAACAGCTGCATCCCATGGCTTGTCATAATCGATTCCGGGTGAAACTGCACGCCTTCCACCGGCAGCGTTTTATGGCGAATCGCCATCACTTCACCCTCTTCCGTCCAAGCCGACACGACGAAACAGTCCGGAAGCGTCTCTTTCTCGACGATAAGGGAATGGTAGCGCGTTGCCGTAAACGGGTTCGGCACGCCGCGGAAAATCGTCTCCCCATCATGGTAGACGGACGATGTTTTCCCGTGCATCAGCCTTGGAGCGCGGACAACGCGGCCGCCGAACGCCTGGGCGATGGCTTGATGTCCGAGGCAGACGCCGAAAATCGGAATTTGGCCGGCAAAGCGATCGATGACTTCCAGGCTGACCCCTGCCTCATTCGGTGTGCATGGACCGGGGGAAATCATAATAAAATCAGGGCGGAGTCGTTCGATTTCAGCCACCGTAATTTCATCATTCCGTTTGACAATCAGCTCTTCTCCCAACACGCCCAAATATTGCACCAAATTGTACGTAAATGAATCGTAGTTATCAATCATGACGATCATCATTCTCACCTCATGCTCGGAAATAATGCCTCTGCTTCGCTCAGCTCTTTCGCTTTCCAAAGGGCAGCCGCTTTCTTTAAACATTCCTTGTACTCATGCTCTGGGTTGGAATCGATGACGATGCCCGCTCCTGCCTGTACATGCGCCAATCCGTCTTTGACGACCATCGTTCGAATGGCGATGTTTAGCTCCATGTTTCCTTGAAAATCGATCCAACCGATCGAGCCCGTGTACAAGCCGCGGCGGACCGGTTCCAACTCTTCAATAATCTCCATTGTTCGCACTTTCGGAGCGCCGGTGATCGTCCCGCCGGGAAACATGGCGCGAATGACGGAAAACGCATCGTGCTCCGTCGTCATGGTGCCGGATACGTGAGAAACGATATGCATCACATGAGAATACTTTTCGACGGTCATCCATTCGTCAACTCGAACCGTCCCGTATGCACAGACGCGCCCAAGGTCATTCCGTTCAAGATCAACGAGCATGGCGTGCTCGGCCCGCTCCTTTTCACTCGCAAGCAACTTGCGAGCAATTTGTTCATCCTCTGCCGCCGTCCGACCGCGCGAACGTGTGCCGGCAATCGGCCGCGTCTCAAGACGCCATCCCCGCTTGCGGACGAGCAACTCCGGCGAGCCGCTGACGACTTGAAATTCCGGGGTATGCAAATACGCCATGTAAGGGGACGGGTTCAGCATCCGCAACTGCTTGTAGACGGCAAATGGATGCGTCACCAGCGGCTGCGACTGACGCACCGATAAGTTGACTTGAAACACATCGCCCGCCGCAATATAGCGTTGCACGCGGCGAACCGCATCCATAAACCTCTCTTTTGTCATGGAAACAGACGGCGCAGCTGTCGAGGCAGCAAGCGGCCAGACCAGCGCTTCATTCCGATCCTCGAGCCACATCCGTGCTTGCCGCGCAAGCCGCCGGTTTGCTTCGCTTTCCTCCCCTTCATTCGCGTAGGCAAGCAAATGAAGCTGTTCAGTTTGGTGATCATAAATCGCTACGTCGTCAAAGAGGAAAAAATACATGAGCGGCAGCCGCAAATCATCTTGCGCGAGCACCGGGAGCCGTTCCAGATAGCGAACCGCATCATAGCTAATGAAACCGATCAGCCCGCCTTGGCAAGGCAACGACTCCCCCTCATCCGGCACGGCGAAACACCGAAGCCATTGCCGGAGCCCTTCGAGCGGCGAGCCATCCAGCACCGTTTCAACCCCGCGCTGCTTGATGATGAGCCGCCGCTCGTCAGCGCGGATCACTCCGATCGGGTCAAGGCCGATCATGCTGTACCTTCCCCCTTGGCCGCTCTCAAGCAACACATGATGAGGCCGGCTATAGGCCAGCTGTTCGTACTGGCGGAACCAATCCCGTCCGCGATAATCGATAGTTCGTTTCAGTCGCCTGCGCCGCTGTTCCATCCTCGTCAGCTCCTTACGATGTCCATAGTTACTTTTATTGTACAATGATTGTCCGTCTGGGTCACCATCCTCGTAAAAAAAATTCGACAGGGTTGCCCCTGCCGAAAAAGTCTGCTTAGTCTTCAAATTGGTAAAGAGGCGTGCTCAAATAACGTTCGCCGTTGCTCGGGATGATGGCGAGCACTTTTTTCCCTTTGCCGAGCTCTTTCGCCACTTTCAATGCCGCATGAATCGCAGCGCCGGACGAAATGCCGCCGAGAATGCCTTCCTCGCGAGCCGCGCGGCGGGCCGCCGCAAACGCTTCTTCCGTCGTTACCGTAATAACCCCATCGTAAATGCTCGTATCCAAAATATCTGGAACAAAGCCAGCGCCGATCCCTTGGATTTTGTGCGGGCCCGGTTTTCCTCCCGACAAGACTGGGGAATCGGCCGGTTCAACGGCGTAAATTTTAATGTTTGGGTAAGCTTCGCGCAACACTTTGCCTGCTCCGGTGATCGTTCCGCCCGTGCCAACGCCGGCAACAAACGCATCAAGCTGGTCGCCCATTTGCTCCACGATCTCTTTCCCGGTCGTCAAGCGATGGATTTCCGGGTTCGCCTCGTTTTTAAATTGCTGCGGCATAAAGTAGCCGTGCTCGCGGACGAGCTCTTCCGCCTTTGCGATTGCTCCGCGCATCCCTTGTGCACCCGGTGTGAGCACAAGCTCGGCTCCATACGCCCGCAGCAGGTTGCGGCGCTCCAAGCTCATCGTATCCGGCATGACCAATACAGCCTTATATCCTTTCGCCGCCGCGACCATCGCCAATCCGATCCCAGTGTTGCCGCTTGTCGGCTCAACGATCGTGTCGCCCGGCTTCAGCTTGCCCGCTTTTTCCGCCGCTTCAATCATCGCCAACGCAATCCGGTCTTTGACGCTGCTGCCCGGGTTCATAAATTCCAGTTTCAAATACACATCCGCGCTGTCTTCATCAACGATGCGGTTCAGTTTCACGGCCGGCGTATCGCCGATCAATTCGGTTATCGAGTTGACTGTGCGTGCCATTGTTCCACCTCTAATCCCCATTAATTTTATCGACTTTGTCTCCAATGTATCAACTATTGGCGTAATTGTCAATCATTTTACTGTTTTCATTCTTTTTTTGCGAGTTGTTTCAACTGTTCCAGCTCCGCTTTGTCGAAATGGTACGTTTCATTGCAAAAATGGCACGAAGCTTCCGCCTGCCCTTCTTTGTCGATGATGTCTTGGATTTCCTCGGGCCCTAGGCTGATAAGGGCATCAGCGATCCGCTCGCGCGAACAGCGGCAGACGAATGACACCGGCATCGTCTCGAGCACACGGACGCCTCCATCTCCCAACAGTTGTTCGAGCAGCTGTTCCGGGCTGAGCCCTCTTTCGATCATGCGCGACACGGGCGGAATTTGTTTCAGCCGCTCTTCAATGCGAGTGATCGTGTTCTCCTCCGTCCCGGGCATCAACTGGATCATAAATCCTCCGGCGGCTCGGATGGTATGGTCGGGATTGACGAGCACCCCGACGCCAACCGATGACGGAATTTGTTCGGACGAAGCAAAATAATACGTAAAATCATCGCCAAGCTCCCCGGAGATAAGCGGCACTTGTCCGGTGAAAAAGTCGCGCAGCCCAAGATCCTTCACAACCGTCAACATCCCATTTTTGCCAACCGCCCGTGCCACATCAAGTTTCCCGTGCTCGTTCAGTTCAAAATGCACATGCGGATTCGTTACATAGCCACGCACTTCCCCTCTGGCGTTGCTGTCGACTAAAATGACGCCGATCGGGCCGCCGCCGTCAATTTTAATCGTCAACGTTTCCTCGCCTTTCAGCATCGCTCCCATCATAACACCGGCGGTCAACGCCCGGCCGAGAGCCGCTGAGGCGGTCGGCCATGTTTGGTGGCGGCGTTGCGCCTCGGCGACAGTTTCCGTCGTTCTTGCGGCATACGCTCTCACTTGTCCATTGTAAGCGAGTGCTTTGACTAAGTAGTCTCCCATCTTCATCAAGCCTTTCATCCTTTTTTCTCGGTGTTTTTCTCGTACAACAATTTTAAGCCAGTCAGCGTCAAAAACGGATCAACGACATCGATGATGTCCGATTCGCTGGCAATGAGTGGAGCTAGGCCGCCGGTGGCAATCACCTTCGGCGGGATTTTGCTTTTCGCCTTCATTCGCGACACGATGCCTTCCACTTGTCCGACATAACCGTATAAAATACCGGCTTGCATGGCGCTGACCGTATTTTTGCCGATGATATCATCCGGGCGGGCGATTTCAATGCGCGGCAATTTCGCCGCCCGCGCAAACAGAGCCTCTGTCGAGATCATAATTCCCGGGGCAATGGCCCCTCCCATATATTGTTTATGTTCATTAATATAACAATACGTCGTCGCCGTGCCAAAATCGACGATAATCAGCGGACTGCCGTACAAATGGATGCCGGCGACCGCGTTGACAATCCGGTCGGCGCCCACCTCACGCGGATTGTCATATTTGATGTCGAGCCCGGTTTTAATACCCGGACCGACGATGAGCGGTTTGATATGGAAATATTTTAGACACATGCGTTCAAGAGCAAACATAATCGGCGGCACGACCGAGGAAATGATGATGCCTCGAATGTCGGAAAACTGCAAGCCGACATGGTTCAAGAGCGCTTTGATCATCATGCCGTATTCGTCTTCCGTTTTCGAGCGGCTTGTTTCAATGCGCCAATGATGTTTCAGTTCGTCCCCGTCATACACCCCTAACACCGTGTTTGTATTGCCGACGTCCAATACAAAAATCATCGCTTCATTCCTCGCTTTTCCTCGATAAATTCCCATTCTTTATCATATCATACTTACGGGAAAAAAACTGTCCTTCTTTCCCTGGGCCGCCGGCAAAAAAAAGATGCCTCCGAACAGAGACATCGATTACTCCTCTTTCTTTTGGATGTTGATTTTCACATCGCCGTCGCTTTTGCCGGACTCCTCGCGCCCGTTCCGGTCTTTGGGCAGCGTGCCATGTTCGAACAAATGTTTAATTTGCTCCGCATCGAGCGTCTCGACTTCCAACAGCGTGTTGGCGATCAAATCCAATTTGTCCCGATGTTGGGTCAAAATTTGTTTCGCTTTTTCATAGCACTCTTTAATGATGCGCTGAATCTCTAAGTCAATTTCATAGGCGATTTTGTCGCTGTAGTTTTGCTCGTTGTGTAAGTCACGTCCTAAAAACACTTGCCCGCTCGGTTGGCCGAATTGAAGCGGACCAAGCTTTTCGCTCATGCCGAACTCCGTCACCATCCGGCGCGCGATGTTTGTCGCCCGCTGAAAATCGTTGTGAGCCCCCGTGCTCACTTCATTGAACACGATTTCCTCGGCAACGCGCCCGCCGAGCAGTCCGGTGATTTTATCCATCAGTTCGGCTTTCGTCATAAAGTAGCGGTCTTCTTTCGGCAGCATGACCGCATAGCCTCCGGCTTGGCCGCGCGGCACAATCGTCACTTTATGCACCATTTCCGCATCGGCGAGCACCATGCCGATGACCGTATGCCCAGCTTCGTGAAACGCGACGATGCGCCGTTCTTTTTCCGAAATGACGCGGCTTTTTTTCGCCGGTCCGGCAATCACCCGGTCCGTCGCCTCGTCGATGTCGCTCATATCAATTTTCTTTTTGTTGCGGCGCGCTGCAACGAGCGCCGCCTCATTCAGCAAGTTTTCCAAGTCGGCGCCGGAAAATCCAGGCGTCCGCATCGCGATCGTCTTCAAGTCAACCGATTCATCGAGCGGCTTGTTGCGGGCATGCACGCGCAGCACCGCTTCGCGCCCTTTGACGTCCGGGCGGTCGACGGTAATCTGCCGGTCGAAGCGCCCCGGGCGCAACAGCGCCGGGTCTAAAATGTCCGGCCGGTTGGTGGCCGCGATAATAATGATCCCTTCGTTGCCGTTAAAGCCGTCCATTTCGACAAGCAGTTGGTTGAGCGTCTGCTCACGCTCGTCATGGCCGCCGCCAAGGCCGGCGCCGCGCTGGCGGCCGACGGCGTCGATCTCATCAATGAAGATGATGCACGGGGCATTTTTTTTCGCCGTTTCAAACAAGTCGCGCACCCGCGATGCCCCGACCCCGACGAACATTTCCACGAAATCCGACCCGCTGATCGAGAAAAACGGCACGCCCGCTTCTCCGGCAACCGCGCGCGCCAACAGCGTTTTCCCGGTTCCGGGCGGCCCAACGAGCAATACCCCTTTCGGAATGCGGGCGCCAAGTTCCGCAAACTTGCGCGGATCTTTTAAAAACTCGACGATTTCCACCAACTCTTCCTTTTCCTCATCTGCCCCAGCCACATCGCGGAAGCGGACTTTCCGCTTGTCATCCGTATACAGCCGCGCCCGGCTTTTGCCGAAATTCATCACCCGGCTGCCGCCGCCCTGTGCCTGGTTCAAAAGGAAGAAGAACAAAATAAAAATAATCACAAATGGGATGATGGAAGTGAAAAACGTCACCCATCCGCTCGTTTCGTCCGCTGGCACGACTTCCACCCGCGTCCGCGCCGCCGCCGCATCGATGCGGTCAAGCACTTTGTCACTGTTCATGACGTAGGTGGAAAAGTACTGCCCTTCGCTATATGTTTTCAACTGGCCTTTGATTTCATATACGCCGCGCTCCGGCTTAATGGAAAACGACTTGACATCCCCGTTTTCCAGATGAGTGATGAACGCATCGTACGTCATCGGCTCCGTTCGCTGGTTCGTGCCGTTAAAAAAGCTGACGACGCCGATCACGACGAGGAAAATCAGCAAATAAAAGATGGTATTGCGGAAAATCCGGTTCATTTCTTGCCTCCTCCCATATGAAACACACTATACTCAATACTATCATAGAAATTTGTTTCAATACAAACAATTCGGCCGTCGCCCAGCAACCGTTCTACTTTTGGTACACTTCCGGCTTTAAGACGCCGATAAACGGGAGGTTGCGGTATTTTTCCGCGTAATCGAGCCCATAGCCGACGACGAATTCATCGGGGACGGTAAATCCGGTGTAATCGGCTTGAATGTCCGCCTTCCGTCCAGACGGCTTGTCAAGAAGCGTGACGATTTTGATCGAATTCGCCTTCCGGTAGCGAAACAAGTCGACCAAATAGCTGAGCGTCAGCCCGCTGTCAATAATATCCTCAATGATCAAAATATCCCGTCCTTCGACGGATGTGTTCAAGTCTTTGACGATTTTCACTTCGCCGGATGAAACGGTCGCATTGCCATAGCTTGATACGTCCATAAAATCCATTTCTAAATATGTATCAATATGTTTGAGCAAGTCGGCCATAAACGGCATCGCCCCTTTGAGAACGCCGACAGCGAGCGGAAAACGGCCTTCATATTCTTTCGTTAACAAACCGCCGAGTTCTTTGACTTTTGCCTGAATTTCCTCTTCCGTGATCAACACTTTTTGAATATCGTCTTTCATCCCCATCTTTTTTCCTCCTAGCTGTTCATCGCCTGATATTGCAGCAAAATATAGCGAGCTTGCCCAAGGTTTTGCGCTTCGAAAGCCGATTTTTTCAAGCCAGGCACCCAAAGGATGCGACCGTCGGCATCTTCGACAATCGGCCAGCGATCCCTTTCCATCCGCGGAATTTTTGCTTCAATGAAAATTTCTTTCAATTTTTTTGTGCCTCCCGTCCCCTTGAGCACCATCCGGTCGCCGCGCCGACGCGTCCGCACGCGAAGCGGCAAGGAGACGGAAGCAGGATCCACGACGAACCAATCATTCCCGGCCTGCTTTCTTGGATAGTGTTCCCCAAATTCACTGATGATTGCATAGCCGTTTGGGAGGGGCAATAGCGCCGGAACCGGCAGTTCAAACCAATAGCCTTTCTCGCCGCTTTCTGCGTCAAACGTAAACAAACAGCGGTCGTACGAGCGAATCACTTTGAGCCCTTTTGGCAAATCGATCATTCCGGAAGGGCGGCCGCGCTCACAAAGCATCAGTATATGGCCGATATGTACGGAAGTCAATGTCGGCGGAACGCCGTCATAAAGACGGAGAAGCAACAGCTGCAGCACCCGGCGCTGCAGCGGTCGCGGCAGCGCCAAAAATGGTCCGATGGAAAGCGCCGCATCGCGATGTTGTTTTTCCATTACTTTATTCAGCGCGTCCGCGGCTAATTCCTCCAAAAATTGCTCATCTTCCGCCATCATTTCGCTGTATTGCTGAAACCGCTCGTGCAGGCGCGGATTTTCCTGCCGCAGCAACGGGACAATATGATGGCGGAACCGGTTGCGCGTATAATCGTCTTTTTCATTGCTCGGATCGCGGCGTGGAGACAGCTCCATCTGCCGGCAATACGCTTCAATCTCCGCCCGGCTGACAGCCAAAAACGGACGGATGAGATAGCCGCCGTGAAACGGCCGTTTGACGGGGATACCAGCGTATCCTTTGCTTGTGCTGCCGCGCACAAGCCGCATTAAAATCGTCTCGACTTGATCGTCGCCATGATGGCCTACGGCGACGTACCCCGCTTGATGCTTTTCCATTAGTTCGGCAAAAAAGCGGTAGCGGCAGATCCGCGCCGCCTCTTGGGCGCCGAGACCTGCGCTGCGCTGAAAGGCCGGGACGTCGATTTGCGCAGTCTCACATAAAATACGGCGCTCCACGCAAAAACGTTTCACAAACTCCATCTCTTCTTCTGACTCCCGCCCACGAAACATATGGTCAACATGGGCCGCTATGACCTGAAGCTTCCATTCGTCGCGCAGCGACAAAAAAACGTGCAGCAACGCAAGCGAATCCGGGCCTCCGGAGACGCCAACGATGACGGCCGCTCCTTCTGAAAGCAGTTGATGCCTGTGGATAAAGGCGCGCACTTTGTCGATCATCCGAGCCAACCTCTTTGCGTTTCGTTCAGCTTCATCGTAACACGTCCGCCCTGTTTTCTCAAAACAATTACATCGCCAGCTGCCAATATATATAAAAGGCATAGGCGCCCAGCAATGCGGCGGCGATGACCACCGTTTCGACAATCCCTCTCGCTTGGCGGCGCCGTTTCACCTGCCGCCCCGACCGACGGCTTGGCACTGCCTTTCTTTCGTTTTCCGCCGATGTATGGCGGGAAGAGGCGGCCAATAAGTCGCGACGCATATCGGCCGCCTTTCGATATCGGCCGTCAAGCGCCTTTTGCAGCACCTCCTTGTATCGGGTTAAAAAGCGGTCCGTTTCGATGATGGACAACAGCTGCGCCCGACCGTCACCCTTTTTCTCAATCGGCCCCGGGCAGCAAGAAGAAATCATCACCATCGCCGCCGCAAACAAGTCGTAAGATGGCTCCGCTTTGCGCGATCCAAGCCCCCAATAGCCGCGGTCATACAGCTCAGTAAACTCTTTTACCGCCCTTCCTTGCAGCGTCGTCCCGCCCACATCAAGCAACCGAACCGACGGCGGCGACCCGGTAACGATCAAATTATCCGGCTTTAAATCCCCAAATACCCATCCTTCTTGATGAAGCCGATCAAGCACCGACAACAGCTGCATCATGAGCACGGGCGCCCATTCTTTTCCACGGCGGCGGATGAAAGCAGCGAAATTCTCCCCTTCAATATACTCCATCACATAAAACGGGATCGTCTCCCGCGCAAACGGGCTTTGCCAGTCATCGGCTTCCAGCAAAGAAGGCCCGAGGGCGGCTCCCTGGACCTTAGCAAAACGGCGCAATATATTCATTTCCGATGCCAATGACGCATAGTCATCGCTCAACTTGACGGCGACGCGAGTCCGGCCGTTCTCCGCCAAATAGACGACGCCGTTCGCCCCGCTGCCAAGCCGCCGCAGCAGCCGGTAGGAACGGCCATGCCATTTCCCAGTGATGACCGTACCAGGCGGCAAATTACAAAGACGATTCTTCGATGTATGGCTCATCGCCATCGCCGATCCAGCTCCTTAACGACCGTTTACGCTCAAAATAGGCGATTGCCTCACGCAGCGCCGGTCCGGTCGGCGTCAGCCCGCCCGACGCCAATTTCGGAAAGATGGTGGACAACTCTTCAATCCTTGGCGTCCAGTCGATCATTTTTTCGGCGTGCGCCCGTTTTCCCGGGAAGATGAACACCGAAAAGCGGTTTTCGCCCATGCGCGCATTTAAGCTGAGCGATAAATCGATGAGCGCCTCTTTGACGGTCGGCAGTTTTGTTTTCATGCTCCCGCTCGTATCGATCAAAATGAGCACATCAAGGGCAACCGTTTCCCCGAGTTCATCGACGACTTCCATCACTTGGCCGCGCTTGTCCGGCGGCAAGTCCTCAAGCGAAACGTCAGAACCAAAGATTTGTTTCAACTCGCGATTGACGAGCCCTTGCAACGTCTGAGTCATCGCTTGGCGCGTCACCATTTGCACGGTTTGCGACAGCTGTTTCGCGTACACGACTTGGCTCATCCCGCCGCCAGCCGCGGCGATCGCTTCAATTTCCCGCCGTCCGTTTTCATCCATCGCACCTTGATCCAAGATGCCGATCACGTTCACCGTAATGCCTTGCTCACGGGCTAGCGCCGCCATGGCGGCTGGGTCCTCACCATGGTTGGAGCAGCCATCGGTAATGAGCAAAATTTGCCGCAACGTTCCCTTTCGCACGTTCGTTCCCCTCCTTGGCGAATGTATTACCATCATCGCCGCAGGGGAACGTTTTTATACGCTAGCTATTGCGCCTTTTTCATATACATGTATGCCGGAATCGTCGCCCATTTCGGCGTATTGTGCCGAACTTTGGCGACAACGACGGTCATATCGTCTTCAATCTCGCCGCCGCATTGGCGAATCACTTCTTCCATGATCAAATCGGCGACTTCCTGCGGGTCGTTCGTCTTTAATTCTTGAATTTTCCGCTTCATCCAAACATCATGGTTTTCGACGTTCATCGGCCCTTCAAACACACCATCGCTCATCATAATGAGCAAGTCGCCCGATTTCAGCTGCTCGGTGACAACGTCAAATTCCACTTCTTTAATGATGCCCATCGGCAAGTTGCTCGCTTCCACTTTCATCACCTTGTCACCGCGCTTAATAAAGCTTGGCGTCGATCCGATTTTCAAAAACTTCGTCGCCGCGTTTTGCAAGTCGATGATGGCCAAATCGAGCGTCGCATACATGTCTTCTGTCGTCCGCAATGCCAAAATCGAATTGATCGATTTGATGGCAATCGACTCGTCCATTCCCGTCTGCAAAATCTTTTGCAACAGGCGCAGCGTCTCGCGGCTTTCGTCATGCGCCCGCTCCCCATTGCCCATGCCATCGCTGATGGCAACGGCGTACTTGCCGGTAGCAAGTTCAATCGTTGCATAACTGTCGCCAGAAATGAACCCCCCTCCTTTGGCGGCAAACGCGATGCCCGTTTCGACGACGAACGCTTTCGTCGAGCCGAAGGCGACGCGGCAGTAGCCGTTCGGGTAGGCGGCGCACTCTTCGCGCTTGACGACGATCGTCTCTCCTAAAATATCTGACAGCATCGGCGCGATCAGTTTTTCGCACTCACCCCGCCCTTCGCAGTAAGGAATGCTCATTTCAATATCGATATTTCCTTTTTCCAAACTGTAAATGTCGACATGGCCCACTTCGATGCCAAACTCTTGCAGCGCATGGTAAATTTGTTCTTCCTGCAAATAATGGTTTTCCTGTTCTTTCTGCATTTCTTTGGCGAAATCGTCCATCACTTGCGAAACGCCCAACAGCTGTTCAGCGACAAGCTTCCGGCTTTCGTGGATTTGCCGT
The DNA here is from genome assembly GCF_000691465.1 of Geobacillus sp. CAMR5420. Taxonomy (NCBI): domain Bacteria; kingdom Bacillati; phylum Bacillota; class Bacilli; order Caryophanales; family Anoxybacillaceae; genus Geobacillus; species Geobacillus sp. CAMR5420. The sequence continues at coordinate 34,224 of NZ_JHUS01000001.1, read as the reverse complement.
TTGAGCTTGCGGTTTGCTTGATAAGCAACCATCTCTTTTTCAATCGCGTCGACGACTTTGCCGGCCTTGACGCAATACCGCTCCCACTCGCGCAGCAACTGATGGTTTTGCGACAATGTTTTTTCGTCCGCCTCGCCCATCATTTGCTTCATGTACGCATAGGTTGTACGAAAGTTGTCCGCCCAGCATTGCGTCTTCTTAAAGCACGTTTGGCACGTTTTTTCCGTGATGTCGCTCAAAAAATAGTCGACTTCACGGTCGCTGTATTCATTGGCATCCGGAAGCGGTTCGGGCGAAAAGCTTTCCGCCAGCGCCTGAAAGACGTTGGAAAACTGCGAGACGCGTTGCACCGTCATATCGCGGATTTTCCGGACGTATTGTTGTTGCTCATTGATATATTCTGCCGTGCCGGGAATGTATTTGGCGATTTTCTCCGTCAGTGAACGGGATGTACCAAAAAACAGCATAATTGCGATGCCGGATTCAAGCAACGTCGGCACAAGCTCACTCTTCCCTTCGCCGTATAAACCAAGCAACAGCGTCGCGACGAGGAGGCCGAACGCCACCCCAAGTTTTTTCCCTTCCCTCAGCAACCCGCCAAGCAGCCCGGCGAAAGCAAGCAAACTCATTTCCGACAAGTTGCCGACATTTGCCAAGCTCAGTACAAGCCCGGTGACAACGCCGACGGTGGAGCCGGTCGCCGCCCCGGCGACAAACGCGAACAACAAAACGAGGTAGCGCGACATCACATGCTCAAGCGACAAACCGTACACAGCCCAACCGATCATCCCGGTCAACATCGAGGCGAGCAAAATGATCAACGAAATGATCTCTTCCGCTCGCAACGCATGTTTATGCTTCTGCACTGTCAACAACGGGATGCTTTGCATAAAAATCAAGGTCAATACAAGCGACAGCCCGGCTTCGACGACCGCCATGGCGGCGCCGTAGACCGATCGCTCTCCGAGCCAATAATAGGAGATCAGCCATTTGGCGGAAAGAGACAGCACAAACACAACAAATGGAACGATTTTCAGTGACTCACTGATCACCCTCCGCACCCATCCGTAAATAAAGAGAAAGCCAAAAATGGAAATGCCGACAAACAGCGCCACATCAAGCGACAGCGTCAAAGCACCGGCCAACAGCGAGATCAACGCAAAAGCGGCCTTGTCGCGGCGCAGCATATAGACCGAAACGAAAAATGGCAAAGCGAACGGGGTCAGCTTCGATAAAATCAACGCTCGTCCAAGCAAAAAGCCGACAAGAAGAAGCAAAAAGCCTTGATGGATGAACAGATGACCAAGGCGCAGCTTCACATGGCGCATCCAGCGCGACACCGTTGCTTGCGTGTCATGAATCGGCACTTCCGAAATGCTGCGGCGCACCGTCCCTCTTTCTACTCTTTCCATTCCCGATCCTCTCCTTTACCTTTCTATTACCCCCTATTATATCGCTTGAATTGTCAGAAATTTGTCAAAACCACAGAGAAAAATAAAAAATCGTTCGACGTTTTCCACGGCAAAACGCGGTCAACAGGCTTGTTCCGACAGAAAGAGACAAAAAAGAAAAACGAGCATGTCGCTTGATGGCGCATGCTCGTTTGCGATGACCCGTACGGGATTCGAACCCGTGTTACCGCCGTGAAAGGGCGGTGTCTTAACCACTTGACCAACGGGCCATGTTTGATTGTTGGTGGCGGTGGAGGGGATCGAACCCCCGACCTCACGGGTATGAACCGTACGCTCTAGCCAGCTGAGCTACACCGCCGCGTGACAACAGTTTATATCATAACGGAGGAGATGACGATTGTCAATACATATAGGCGGAAAATGCAGAGGGGAAATATATCCTCTTATTCCATACAGAAACAAAAAAGCATCCATAGCGACGGATGCTTGTTTCCTAATTTGTCATCCTTCAAACAATCTTTCAGCAGCAAGTTACCCTCGTCTCGCTCCACGACCTCCCCGCTTCGACTCCGTATGACGGCGCAACGATGCCAATCGGTCTTCACTCTCTTTTAAGAATCGGCTGATTTTTTGTTCTAAGCTGTCCGCCGCGGAGCGGTCGTTTGTCCGATGGCGCGGCCGCTGCGAAGAAGGCGTGTCTTTTGCTTTGCGAATGGACAGGCCAATTTTTCCATCTTGACCGACGTTGATGACTTTGACATACACCATATCGCCGACTTTCAGATGATCGTTGATGTCTTTGACATAGTTATCGGCTACCTCGCTAATGTGAACGAGTCCTGTGACCCCCTCCGGCAGCTCCACAAACGCCCCAAATTTCGTAATGCCCGTGACCTTGCCTTGTAACTTGCTGCCTACTTCAATCGACATAAAAAAAGTGCTCCTCCTTAAAACGCTTTAAAGATGGTGTTTTTTTTATTATAGCGAATGAAAAAAATGCGTGTCAATATGACGAATGCCCATAGAAAACGGGCATTCGCAGGCAAAATTATTTTTCCGGCAAGACGAAAATAATTTCTCCATCTTTCGATAAGTAATATTTTTTCCGCGCCAGCTCGGCGATATAGTCATCATCATGCAACTTTTTCATTTCCTCTTTCAGTTGCTTTTCCTTCCGTTTAAGCTCCGCAAGCTGCTCTTTCAGCTTTTGCTGTTCCGCCGTTTTTGCATCGATCGCCTTCGCTTGCGAGTGCAAGGTGTAGACAAGAGCGGAGGCGAACATCGCAAACAACAACGACCAGACAACCAAACGGACAGCGACAGCCCGCCGTCTTCTCGCCGCCTTCTGCTTTTTCTCCTCATGCTCAGCTATGTACGTCGACGACAGCTTCGTCACATTCGTTCTCCGGGGCACGTTCATCGCGTTTACACCTCTTTTACTCGCGCCATTTCGCAAACCACATGCTTATTTTCTCTTTTGTATTCTTGATTTGTCCAGCAAATCCTTTTAAACGTCGAAAAAATTTTTCCACCCCGGCTCGTCTTTGCGGCGGCACCCGCCGCCAAATCATGATGCCCGTCCAACGCAGCGGAGCAAGCAAAAGGCGGATCATCTTCCAAACAGCCAGCAGCACAAACCGAACGATCCACAACAAAAGCCGCCAAGCGAACAATAGAAGTGCCAGCGCCATTTGCCCAAGGAGGATGAGCGGGCGCATGACCATGAGGCGGAACAGCTGAACGAGCGTCTGTCCGAGTCTTACCGCAAGCCCAATGAACCACTCGAGCACCCGAACATAAAAGGAGCGGAGCAAGCTTTGATAAGCGGCATATCCGCATAAAAGCGCGAGAAACAAATAAAAGCGAAGCTCGCCTTCATTGACGAAAAGAAGCACATAAAACACGATGAGCGCCTGCACCGCCCAAAACAGCACGTCATTCACAAAGACGAGCCAGTGCGCCCGCTCATGCCGTTTCAACATCCGGCTGTACGTATCCCACGCCAGGCCAAGCCAGCCGCCCATGCCAATCATCGCCAGCATGGTGTACAGCTGTATGCTGACATTCATTTGAACAACTTGCTAAAGAATCCTTTAGCCTTCTCCTGATGGTCATCTAAATAAACGAGGTCGAAAATGCGCCCTTTAATCGAAACAACGCCTTTGTCGACATCTAAGTTTTTCATCTGCAAGTTTTGCCCGCGGATGGCCAAAAAGCCCATGACCGTCTCAAGCAAAAACTCCTCGTTGTCAAAGCTCTCGACTTGTTTCACCCCGGTGATGTCAAGAAGGCGCCGGCCGCGCATGATCACATCATGTTCCTGGACCGGACCTTTGTTCGTGCTTCCGCCAAATTCATCGTGTCGACTCATGTTCATCCCCCGCATTTCCATTTAGTATAGAAAGCCGGCAAGGCCAACCGCCTTTTCTCATCCGTTGTTTGTACCATATGTATGTCAGCGGGGGATGGTTTAGAACAAGCCTGTAGGACAAATTAGACGTCGTCTTGTTCCGGCGCCGGGGTGGTCCGTTCTTCGCGGATCAATTCGTACAGCCCGGTTGCCTCCTCTTTTTTCGTTGTTTCTTTTAGATCCGTCACTTTTACCGTTACCCGCTTTTGCCCAAATTGAATCGTCAATTCATCGCCGACTTTCACATCGGAGCTCGCTTTGGCGACATGGCCGTTGATCCACACTCTCCCTTGATCGGCGATTTCCTTCGCCAACGTGCGGCGTTTGATGAGGCGGGACACTTTTAAAAATTTATCAAGGCGCATTGCATGATCCCCCTTACCGTTCGTTTTCTTTGGCTTCTTCCCAAAAACGATCGAGTTCGGCAAGCGAAAACGAGGTGATCGACCGGCCGCTTTTTCGCACTTGTTCCTCGATATAAGCGAAACGGCGGGCAAATTTGTCGTTGGCCATTTGCAACGCTTCTTCCGGTTGAATCCCGTAATAACGGGCAAGGTTGATGAGCGCGAACAATAGATCGCCAAACTCGCCGACAAGCCGATCGCGACGGCCGCCGGACGTTTCGGCTCGAAACTCGGCCATTTCTTCTTCGACTTTTTGCCATATCGGCGCGGCATCATCCCAGTCAAACCCGACTTTCGCCGCTCGTTTCTGCAGCTCGTACGCCCGCATCGTCCCCGGCAGACTTTTCGGAATGTCGGCAAGAATCGATTCCGAAAGCCCGCCTCCTTTTTCTTTCTCCTTGATCTTCTCCCAGTTGGCAACGACTTGTTCGGCCGTCTCGGCCGTGACATCGCCAAACACATGCGGGTGGCGTCGGATCATTTTCGCCGTCAGCGTGCGGATGACGTCGTCGATCGAAAACAACCCTCGGTCGGCGCCGATTTGCGCATGGAGCATTACTTGCAGCAATACGTCGCCGAGCTCCTCGACCATATGATCATCGTCACCCTCGTCAATCGCCTCGAGCAGCTCATACGCCTCCTCAAGCAAATAGCGCTTCAGCGACGCATGCGTCTGCTTCCGATCCCATGAACAGCCGTTCGGCCCTCTCAGCGTGGCGATGACGCGGCGCAGCGTCTCAAACCGGTGGTAAAGCAACGGCTCGTCCTTCACCGGCGGCACGTAGACGCTTGTCAAGTTGTCAAGCCCCGTCTCGCGGTCCAACTCATAAAGCGGCACGCGCTTTACTTGCTCGTCCTTCGTGCCTGCCGCGGTGACAATGTAGATCGGGTAATCGTCGGGAAGCTGCTCCATCAAAGAAAGCTTCACGTTCGAGGCCACAAACGAATCGTACACTTGACAAAAAACAGCATGCAGTGAGGGCGACCATTCTTCTCCTCGAAAAGTCGTCGCATCAAGCAACTGAAACCCTTCAATTGGATCGATGCGCACCGCCGTAAACAGCGCATCCAAAAAGCTTTGACCACCTTCGATCACGATTCGGCAGACGCCGCGCCGCTCAGCTTCGAAAAGAAGCTGCACCGTCCGCTCGGCAACAAGCGGATGGCCGGGAACAGCGTAAAACACATCGCCGCGCTTCGCCTGTTCCGTCAATCGATCGACGATGTCAGCGTACACATCCGCAAACTGCTCGTGTTTTTCATACACTTCATCAAATGACGTAAACGCAATCCCTTCCTCCGTAAGCCATTTGACCACCGGGTGTTCTTTCGTCCGCAAAAAGAGCGGATGCGCCCGCTTTAGCTTTCGGTACACACCGATCGGCAGCTGTTTTACATCTCCGGCGCCGAGGCCGAACACATAAATCGTATTCATCGCCGATCACCTGCCTCCTAATCGTAGACGGAATTTATTAGCCAATGGGAAAGCTGCCAACTCCTGTTCAGAAAAAACATGTCCTTTCACAATACACGCAAGGTAAACGACAGCACCGATGGCAACGCCGCCAAGCGCCTCGGCAGCCGCCCATAGCCGCCCCTCGCTCGAGCTGTCCATCAGCCACCTATACCCATGCAAGACGACGGCCATCATAGCGGCCGCTTTCACGGTTGGGTACATGTATTTCCGGCCCGCCGTCCGATATTCACGCGGCAAAAAGGCGCATAAAAAGCCTGCCATGAGCGCATAAGCACCCGTCGTCGCCGCGGCGGCGCCAAGCGCTCCAAACCGCGGAGCAAGCCAATGCATAAGCGCGGCCTTCCCCGCCACTGCCAACGCCACGCCGGCAGCGGCCGTCCATTCCCTCCCCATTCCTTGCAATAATGCAGAGGCGGTCAACGCGATCGTAGTAAAAAAGACAGAGGAGGACAAGACGGCGAGAACCGACGAACCGTAGTCATTCTCGAACAACATCGCATTGATCGGTCGAATGAGGCAAATGAGCCCTAACGAAGCACCAAGCCCAATGACAACGGCAAGCCGGATGGACAGCGCTCCATAGGCGAAAACGGCACCTTGGCGGCGCGCTCCGGAAAGAAGTGGAACAAGCGCCAATGAAAACGACGTGCCGACGACCGTGCCGAGCTGAATGAGCGGCTGACCGCGGTCGTACACTCCTTTTAGCCGCTGCACCTCATCGAGCCTTGCCCCCGCTTCCTGTAGAAGCGGAACGAATAAAAATGAATCGACGAGTGGAATCAGCGTCAACGCCATATTCGTCAAGCAAATGACCGTCCCCGCCGTCAATAAACGCCGGCCCACCTGTCGATCCCAAGCTGGCGGCGTGCGGCCCGACGTTTTTAGCCGCCGACGCCGGGACAGGAAGAAAAGCAAAATGAAAAGCGCCGCCGCCATGCCTACTAGCGTCCCTGCGACCGCTGCCATGCCGCAAGCATAGACGTCGGCGCCGCGCTGCACCGCTCCATACGACAGCCCTAAAATCGCCGTCACCCGGACGAATTGCTCGCCAACTTGGGACGCCGCTGTCGGCGTCATATCATGCCGCCCTTGGAAATAGCCACGCAACAATGCGATGGGCGGAAACAGCAAAAACGAAAATGAAAGCAAGCGCACGAGCGGCGTAAGCCGTCCATCGCCCATCGCCGAGGCAATCACCCCCGCCCCTAGATACAGCGAAGCAAACAGGATGACGCCAAGGACGCTTAACACCAACAAGGCGACGCGCACACTAGCGGCAGCGCCCGCTTCATCCTGTCCCGCCAACCGCTCGGCGACAAGCTTCGAGACGGCAACCGGGTAGCCGGTCAGCGAGAGTGCGACGACGATGCCATAAATCGGGTACACTTGTTGGTAAATATAAAAACCAATGTCCCCGACCATATTTTGATACGGAACACGGTACAAAGCGCTTAATAGTTTCGCGGCCAAAGCGGCGGCCGTTAAGATCGCCGCCCCTTTCCATACGTTTCCCATCCAGTTTCTCCCCTCGCATAGACAACCCACTCAACCTAGACGCCGGAGGGCGATAGAAGCCGCCAAGCGCCATTATGGCTACGCTCGATATTATAGCGCAACTTCCGCCTGTTGGACAAAGGTGATGGTCAACTCGCACGGCTTCATGCGCTGTTCCGCAAGCCAAGCGGACGAAAAAGCAGGATGTGGAAGCGATTCCGGGATTCAAGGCATCTCGCCCCCATTTGCCGGGCGGAAAAAAAGGCAGCCTGTGAAGCTGCCTTGTTGTTTCGCCTATTGTTCCATTTGTCGAGCCAAAAAGCTGGCGGCTGTTTCTACTGCTTTATGCTCCACTTCACCAAGCGTTTTCTCGCGCGATAAAATGATGACTGCTCCGATCGGATCGCCGTTGGCGACAATCGGGCCGATCGTATACGACTTCAACGTTTCCGTCATCCCGTCAACGAGCTCGACTTCCCCTTCCTCCGTATGGAGGATGGAATTGCGGTCTTCCATGGCTTTTTCCACCAACGGGCTGACGCTTTTGTTCATATACTCTTTTTTCGAAACGCCGGCGACAGCGATGTATACATCGCGGTCGCAAATGAGCACAGGCTGGCCGAGGCTGTCAAACAGCGCTTCGGCGTACTCTTTGGCAAAGTCGCCTAATTCACTGATCGGCGAATATTTTTTCAAAATGACTTCTCCATCGCGGTCAACAAATATTTCGAGCGGATCTCCTTCGCGAATGCGCAACGTTCTGCGAATTTCCTTCGGAATGACAACTCTCCCTAAATCATCAATGCGACGAACAATACCGGTTGCTTTCATGCCTTGTATACCCTCACTTTCATCTAGGATTTGAAGGATACTCCGATGAACCCTTTCAATGGGGAATTCACCATTGTTGTCATTAGTATCCTTCACAATCCACGTTCTATACGTGATGAAAGTGATTTTGGCCATTTTAGATAAAATTGCCCATCCTTCATTATCGCCACATGCAGGAAACGATAAACATCATAAAACTTTTTCTTGATTATGCCGTCACCGACTTCTCATTTTCCACCCCAGACAGCCGCCGCAGCGTCTCCTCTAAAATCATCAGCCACTCGTGCGGCTTCATTTCCTTGATATAGAGCACAATTTTCAGCTTCGCTCCGTCCATGCCAAACCCGAATAAGCGGCCATGCCGGCGTCCGATGTCAGATAGACGCTGGATTTCCACCGTTTTCGATGCCTGTTCAGTAAACAAGATGTCAATTTGCTGCTTATGTTGCTTCATCGATTCGACGCCAAGCTGCTTGGCCAACACCTTCAACTCAGCAATTTGGAACAAATACGCAACTTCATCTGGATAATCGCCGAAGCGGTCGACCATTTCCTCACGCAGCGCCTCAACGTCTTCGAGCGTCTCCACTGCCTTAAATCGCTTGTACATCTCGATCTTTTGCAACTCGTCTGCAATGTATGTGCTCGGAATATAGGCGTCGACTTCGACATCGATGACGACATCCGGCCGCTCGTCTTCTCGCTTGATGCCGCGCCGTTTCTCGATCGCTTCTTTCAACATTTGCGAATACAAATCGAATCCGACCGAGTCGATAAAGCCGTGCTGTTCGGCGCCGAGAATGTTGCCCGCGCCGCGGATCGACAAATCGCGCATGGCAATTTTAAAACCAGAGCCGAGCTCGGTAAACTCTTTAATGGCTTGCAGCCGCTTTTCTGCCGCTTCATTGAGCACTTTATCTTTCCGATAGGTGAAATACGCATAAGCGACGCGGTTGGAGCGGCCGACGCGCCCGCGCAGCTGATACAGCTGCGACAATCCCATCCGGTCGGCGTCATAGACGATAAGCGTGTTGACATTCGGAATATCGATGCCCGTTTCAATGATCGTCGTCGTCACCAGCACATCGTATTGCCCTTCCAAAAACGCCAAAATCGTCGATTCGAGCTCCGTTTCCGACATGCGGCCATGCACGTAAGTGACGCGCGCTTCCGGGACAAGCTGTGCGATTTCTTCCGCTTTCAAGTCGATATCTTCAATATGGTTGTAAAGGAAAAACACCTGCCCGTCGCGGGCGAGCTCACGTTCAATCGCCTCTTTGACGAGTTCGGGCGTATATTCCATGACATACGTTTGCACCGGGAATCGGTTTTCAGGCGGCGTCTCGATGATCGACAAATCGCGCACGCCGATCATCGACATATGCAACGTACGCGGAATCGGCGTCGCCGTTAAGGTGAGCACGTCGATGTTCGCCTTCAGCTGCTTAATTTTTTCTTTATGCGCCACGCCAAACCGTTGCTCCTCGTCGATAATGAGCAAGCCTAAATCTTTAAACTTCACGTCTTTCGACAGCAGCCGATGCGTTCCAATGACCATATCGATCGTCCCATCTTTTAGCCCTTTGATGATCTCGGCTTGTTGCTTTTTCGTCCGGAAGCGGTTCAACAGTCCGACGTTGATTGGGAACCCTTGAAACCGTTCGCGCACCGTTTCGTAATGCTGTTGGGCCAAAATCGTGGTCGGCACAAGAAAGGCCACTTGTTTGCCGTCCATAATGGCTTTAAACGCCGCCCGCAACGCCACTTCCGTCTTCCCGTAGCCGACGTCGCCGCAAAGGAGGCGGTCCATCGGTTTGTCGCTCTCCATATCACGCTTAATTTCCTCAATCGACCGAAGCTGATCTTCCGTCTCTTGATACGGAAACGCCGCTTCAAATTCGCGCTGCATCTCGGTGTCCGGCGAAAACGCATATCCTTTGCTTGCCTCACGCTCGGCGTACAGCTTGATTAAATCTTCAGCAATATCCTGGACGGATGATTCCACTTTCTTTTTGACCTTTTTCCATTCCGAACCGCCTAGTTTGTAAATTTTTGGTTCTTTTCCTTCCGAGCCGACGTATTTTTGCACTTGATCCATTTGGTCGACCGGAACATACAGCGTATCGCCGCCTTGGTACTGGATATGAATATAGTCTTTATGCACCCCGTTGATTTCTAACGTCTCGATGCCTAAATATTTCCCGATGCCATGGTTGACATGGACGACGTAGTCGCCGACTTGCAATTCGGCGTAGCTTTTGATCCGCTCGGCGTTGGACAGCTTTTGCCGGCGCACCGGGCGTTTGACCCGTTTTTTGAACAACTCTTCTTCTGTGATGACGGCAATTTTTTGCAACGGCAATTCAAACCCGGTATTTAAATCTCCTTCAAGGAGCTGGCATTTGCCATGCAGCAAAGCCGCATCGCGCGCGAGCGGCAGCGCGTCAATCTCATAATCTTGAAGCAATGATTGTAGCTTTTTCACCCGCTCTGCATTCGGCGCCAAAAAGACGACCGCATAGTTTGCCTTTTTCCACCGCTCGACTTCGGATTGAAGAAGCGCCATTTGCCCATGGAAGTTTTGCATTTGTTTGCACGTAATATTGACGACGTTTTGTGGGTGGGCATACGGAACATGGCGCAAAAACAACGATAAGTATACCCGCTGGAATCGATGTTTTTGCAATAATTCAGAAAACGAATGCGAAAGCGGCACGCCATGAATCATTTTCCCACTGTCAAGCAAACTCGTATACCATTCCGCCTCTTCGCGGTCCAACCGTTCCGCCGCCTCTTGCAGCCGGCTCATTTCATCCATGAGCAGCACGCCGTCTTCTGGCAGGTAATCTAGCAAACTCGCAACCTTTTCATAAAAAAGGGACATATATTTATATTGTTGCTCGATTTCCTGCCCCTCGCGCAATTGCTCAAGCTCAGCGTGAATATGTTCATACATCCGCTGTTTGGCGGCCTCATCTTTCATCGTCTCCAAACTCGACGCAAGCCCCGCTTCAATCCGCTCGATTCCTCGGCGCCGCGTCTCACCATCGAGAATGATTTCATCGGCCGGCCCGATCATGATGCGCTCGATTTGCCCTTGCGAACGTTGGTCGTCAGGGGTGAACGTCCGAATCGATTCGATTTCCGTATCAAACAGCTCGATGCGGTACGGAAGCTCAGCGGTCAATGGATAAATGTCGATGATGCCGCCGCGGACGCTGAACTCTCCGGGGGCGGAAACGGTGCCGACCCGTTTGTACCCCATTTGCACAAACTTCTGTTTACAACGTTCTACATCGAACTCTTGTCCAACGGAGAAGGTGAACAAATACTGCTTCCAAAGCGACGGCGGCGGCAACAAACGCCGCAAGCCGGCGACCGGGCAGACGACGACTCCTTTTCCGCCTTGCGCCCAATGGTTCATAATCTCTAGGCGCTGTGCCTTCAGCTCCGGGCTGGCGACCGCCATCTCAGCGGCGATCACTTCGTTTACTGAATAAAGGAACACGTCTTCCGGCCCGAGCAACGAAACGAGATCGTCATACATTTTTTGCGCCTGAAACAAATTGTGAGAGACGACTAACAGCGGCCGGCCTGTCTCCTTGTAAAGCGTGGAAATAAAAACAGACCGGGCCGATCCGGACAGCCCGGCGACAAGCTGTTCCTTCAAACGGACATGGAGCCCCTCGATGATCGTACGGACATCTTGGTTTTCAGCTAAATAGCGATGCAACGAAAGCACCCCTATTCTCCCTCCTCTCAACGCCAGTTTCTTTCCGTTTCATTGGCCTGGCGCAAACACAAAAACGCTTTGGTCGCCCAAAGCCGCCCTTAATGGATGAATTTTTCGTATTGATGCCATTCTGGGTTTCGCGCCAGCGCCTCTTGACAGTCTTCGCAAATCGTTTTCACATGAATGTCACCGTTCGGTTCATACGAAATCATCTCGAGCCGTTCCTCTTCCGTTAAGTGGTGGAATCCCAGTTTCTCGCTGTATATCGGCATTTGCTCAATCGTTCCGACTTTTGCACCGCAATGGCGGCAATAGTAATGTAGCGCCATTCAAGCCAACCTCCTCACTGGGCACCGGGCTGTTCCGCCCACAAGGCAGGCGAAGCCGACGCTTCGGCCGCCTCCCGTACTCACATTGTGCACCAGTTCAGAGGAAAATATTCACTCGTTAAAATCATTCATCACTTGAATAAATGGCGCCTTCACCGCCTGTTCACACGCATCGGCAGCCCGCAGCACCGCTTTGTCCACCGCCGGTTTCTCCTCTTCCGTAAAGCGGCTGAGCACGTAATCCGCAACCGGTTGCCCGTTCGTTGGCCGACCGATGCCAATGCGAATGCGCTTAAACTGCTCGGTGCCAAGGTGGTGAATGAGCGATTTGACGCCATTATGGCCGCCGGAGCTTCCTTTCAGACGAAGGCGGATTTTTCCCGGCGGGAGATCGAGGTCATCGTAAATGACGATGACATCATCGATGGCAATGTCGTAGTAATCCATAAGTGGGCGAACACATTCCCCTGATAAATTCATATATGTCAACGGTTTGCATAATGCCACTTTTTCGCCAGAAACGGACGCCGTTCCGAACAAGCCGCGAAATTTAGCGGTTTTTAACGATACATTCCAGCGCTTCGCCAGTTCGTCGATGACGAAAAAGCCGACATTGTGCCTTGTTTGCTCATACTCCTTGCCCGGATTGCCGAGCCCGACAAACAGCTTCAATCCTCGCGCTCCTCTCTTTGCATGATACTACAAAAGACGTAACCGAAACGGTTACGTCTGTCACTCTTCTGGCGTCGTTTCTCTTCCTTCCGCAGCGTCAGGCTGCCCTGCCTCTTGCTGTTCGCCGCTATCGATTTCTTCCTCTTGTTGCGGCGGCAAGATCGTGGCGATCACTTCGGAAGGTTCATGATTGATTTCAAATTTGCCGTCCGTTTGCACGTCGCCAACGGTGACGGTATCACCGACTTGCAGTCCGGAAATGTCCACTTCGATCACTGGAGGAATGTTCGCCGGCAGGACGCGGATGGACAGCTCATGCAAGTTTTGCTGCAACACGCCGCCATCCTTCACGCCAGGCGCCTCGCCTACTAAGCGAACTTCAACGTCAATATCAACTTCTGTCGATAGATCAACCGCTTGAAAATCGGCGTGAAGCAACTCGCCACGCAACGGATCGCGCTGCATCTCGCGCAGCAACACCGAGTAGTCCTCGCCGCCGACTTTCAGCGTCAGCAAGCTTGTGCGTCCGCCTTCACGAAGCACTTTTTCCAGTTCAGCGGCGCTGACGAAAATCATTTTGTTTTCGACTTTTTTGCCGTACAAAATCGCTGGAATGCCGCCTTGCGAACGAATACGCCGCAATGTCGAACGTTTTTTGTCTGTGCGTTCTTTCGCTTCCAACACAATCGCCATGTTTCTTCACCTTCCTGAATTAGAATCTATTGACTACTTTATCCTAAAACAAGAAGGGCTAAACATGTTTTCTTGCGTTAGTCGAACAGGACGCTGACAGACTTCATTTCATACACGCGCGTAATCGCTTCAGCAATAAGCGGAGCCACCGACAGCTCTACAATTTTATCAATTTTTTTCTCTTCTGGCAAGGCAATTGAATTGGTGACGACCAGTTCCTTAATTTTGGAACTTTGAATGCGCTCGATCGCTGGACCAGACAGCACCGGATGGGTGCAGCACGCGTACACTTCCTTCGCTCCGCTTTCCGCTAGAGCGTTGGCCGCGAGTGTAATCGTGCCGGCCGTATCGATAATGTCATCAATCAAAATGGCCGTTTTCCCCGCCACTTGCCCGACAATGTTCATCACTTCCGCCACGTTCGGCTTCGGCCGGCGCTTATCGATAATGGCAATCGGCGCTTTCAAGCGGTCGGCGAGCTTGCGCGCCCTTGTGACACCCCCATGGTCCGGAGAGACGACGACAATATCTTCCAATTGTTTGCTTTTGAAATAATCCGCCAAAATGGGCACACCCATCAAATGATCGATTGGAATATCGAAAAATCCTTGAATTTGGGGGGCATGCAAATCAAGCGTGATGACGCGCGACGCTCCGGCCGTCTCGAGCAAGTTGGCGACCAGCTTCGCTGTAATCGGTTCGCGCGAACGCGCTTTCCGGTCTTGACGGGCATAGCCGTAATACGGCATCACGATATTGATCGTGCGGGCCGAGGCGCGCTTTAACGCGTCGATCATGATAAGCAACTCCATCAAATGCTCATTGACCGGCACGCTCGTCGATTGAATGACGAACACATCGTCGCCGCGGATGCTTTCTTCAATGTTGATTTGAATTTCCCCGTCGCTGAAACGGGAAACGGAACATTTGCCGAGCTCGATTCCCATGACTTCTGCAATTTCCTTCGCCAACTTCATGTTCGAGTTCAGAGCGAACAATTTTAATTGATGCTGACAGTCAGACATGATAGACCTCCGCTAAGATTTTTTCTTGCCTGGCAGGCGATCGACATAATTTTCTTTATTGACTTGCCGGGCGCGGGCAATGGCGAGCGCGCGACCGGGGACGTCATTCGTGATCGTCGATCCGGCGGCGACGTAAGCGCCTTGTCCTACCGTAACCGGTGCAATCAAATTGACATTGCAACCGATAAACGCCCCATTTTCGATTTTGGTCATATGCTTATTCACGCCGTCGTAGTTGACCGTAATCGACCCGCAGCCAAGATTGACATCGGCGCCGACTTCAGCATCGCCGATATAACTCAAATGCGGCGCCTTGCTTCCTTTGCCGAACGTCGATTTTTTCACCTCGACGAAATTGCCGATCCGCACCTCATCGTCGATTTTTGACAGCGGTCGAATATGGGCGAACGGGCCGATCGTCACATCCGAACCAATCTCGCTGTCATGGGCGACCGAATGGCGAATCGATGTGCGATGGCCGATATAGCAATTTTTAATTTCCGAATTTGGTCCAATGACGCAGTCTTCACCGATCACCGTCTCGCCTTCAATCACCGTGCCGGGGTAAATGACCGTGTCGCGTCCGATCATCGCCTCGGCGGAAATATAAGTGGAAGCCGGATCGATGATCGTGACCCCGTTTTTCATATGCTGACGGCAAATTCGAGCACGCATGATCCGCTCCGCTTCGGCGAGGGCGATGCGGTCGTTTACGCCGATCGTTTCCTCAAACGACGGCGCCTGATAGGCGGATACAACGCCGCCGTCGGCTTTGATAATTTCAATCACATCCGTTAAATAATATTCACCTTGAGCGTTGTGGTTGGTCACTTTTGTAAGCGCTTGAAACAATGTCTGGTTGTCAAAGCAATAGATTCCCGTGTTAATCTCGCGAATGTTCCGCTCTTGCTCGCTCGCATCCTTATGTTCGACAATTTTCTCGACATGGCCAGCCTGGTTGCGGACAATGCGGCCATATCCGGACGGATCATCAGCGATGGCCGTCAATACGGTCGCCTTCGCCTTGGCGGCCATATGATGCTCGACGAGCGTCTCCATCGTCTCAGCGGTGATGAGCGGCGTATCCCCACAGACGACAATCGTCACTCCTTCAAGGCCGCGCAAATGCGGAGCCGCCTGCATTACTGCATGCGCCGTCCCGAGTTGCTCCTCCTGCAGGGCATATTCACACTGAGAGCCGAGCTGTTCTTTCACTTGTTCCGCCCCAAATCCCACTACCGCAATCGTTTTTTCCACCCCAAGCTTCGACACTTGGTCGATGACGTGCTGAACCATTGGCTTGCCGCAAACGGGATGAAGCACTTTATACCACTTTGATTTCATCCTCGTCCCTTGTCCGGCCGCCAAAATGACCGCATATCGCTTCATGTGAAAGGCCTCCAATTACCCTTTTATCCATAATTGAATATATATGAATCAGTGGCACTTTTCAAGGAAACAATGCGGTTGCCAAAAAAATAGAGAGCTTGGTGAATTTCACCTAAGCTCCCTTTCATATGTTTACGAAGCGCCAGCTTCTTCAAGTTCTTCTTCCAACTTCCCGAGGCGGTGATATTCAGCGAGGATCGCCTCCTGGATTTTCCCGCGCGTGGCGGAATTGATCGGATGAGCGATATCACGGAACTCCCCATCTGGTGTGCGCTTGCTCGGCATCGCGACGAACAGCCCATTGTTTCCGTCGATGACGCGGATGTCATGGACGACGAACTCGTTGTCCAACGTAATGGAGGCGATCGCTTTCATCCGTCCTTCGGTATTGACGCGGCGTAATCTTACGTCTGTCACTTCCATTTTGCTCACCACCTTTTCCCCTATATGAGACTCGATGTAATTAATTCCACGTGCTCGAGTCATTTCCTTCTTTTTTCGAAAAATTTTTTATAAATTTTTATGTAGGGAAAAAGTGGGGCTAATCATTACGGAACGAGGGCAACGACTTCAATTTCGACAAGGACATCTTTCGGCAGCCGGGCTACTTCCACGCACGAGCGCGCCGGCTTATGGTTCGGGAAGTATTGGCTGTACACTTCATTCATGGCCGCGAAATCATCCATATTTTTCAGAAATACGGTCGTTTTCACCACCGTATCGAGCGAAGCGCCGGCCGCTTCCAATACGGCCTTCAAGTTTTGGAACACTTGATGCGTCTGCGCTTGAATGTCGCCTTTCACCAATTCCCCTTCTGGAGTGAGCGGGATTTGCCCCGAGCTGTAAAACATGTTGTTGACGATGATCCCTTGCGAATATGGGCCGATCGCTTGCGGCGCCTTCGTTGTCTCTACCTTTCTCATGAGCCAGTCTCCTTTCTTGATTTTTATGTCAAGCAGCGAGTGCTATAAAAACGCTTTGTAATTGCCTTCTTTGACAGCGATCCGCTTTTCTTTTACGTCGACCTCGGACAGTTTGACGAGTGAAATGTATTCGTCGACCAACCGTTCTTTCGCCTCCTCCGACTCGACGAGCACGCCAATGCCGGAGACATTGCCGTTAAACTCCTGCAGCAAACTGATCATGCCGTTGATTGTACCCCCCGCCTTCATAAAATCGTCGACGATGAGCACATTGGCTCCTTCCGCTAAGCTGCGCTTCGATAGGACCATCGTTTGGATGCGTTTGGACGAGCCGGATACGTAATTGATGCTCACCATCGGTCCTTCTGTCACTTTATTGTCATGGCGGACGATGACAACGGGCACATACAAAAAGTTGGCGATGGCATACGCGAACGGAATCCCATTGGTGGCGATCGTCATGACGACATCCACCGGACGGTCGGCAAACATCGACGCATAAAGGCGGCCGATTTTGTTCATAATACGGGGATCGCCAAGAATGTCGGTCATATACAAATATCCGCCGGGAAGAAGCCGATCCGGACGCGACAGTTGTTCACACAAATACGCAACCACTTCTTCCGCTTCCTCAGCAGCCATTTTTGGAATGTATTGCACGCCACCGGCAGCGCCGGGCAGCGTCCGAACGGTTCCGATTCCTTGCTGCTCGAACGTCTGCTTAATGATGGCCAAATCTTCGCTGATCGACGATTTGGCCGATTCGTACCGCTCGGCAAAAAATGTAAGCGGAATGAGCTGATGTGGCCGTTCAAGAAGATAATGCGTCATATCAACTAAACGGCCGCTTCGCCTTAGCTTCATAGCCGACCTCCTGAAACCGAATATTATAAATATATTTTAACAAAAATGTACGTGTTTAATCAAGAGAATGTCGTTCTCCTAACATTCTCACCGCAAACACTTGGTCACAAAAGCCGCGCAACCCATTGTATACCCGCTGCATTCTCGAATCGTGCTCGATCAGTCCAAACACGGTCGGCCCGCTGCCGCTCATCAGCACCGCATCAGCGCCAAACCGCTTCATTTGTTCTTTAATATGCGCGACTTCCGGATATTTTTTCAACGTCACTTCCTCAAGAACATTGCCGACCAACCGGCAGATCGCCGCATAATCTTGCCGCTCGATCGCTCTCACCATCGCATCGACGTCTGGATGGCTGACACGCTCAAGTTCCAAGTTTCGGTACACTTCCGCCGTCGATACACCGATCGGGGGCTTGGCCAGCACAACCCAGCACGGCGGCGGTGAAGGGATCGGAGTGATGATTTCCCCGCGCCCCGTCGCCAAGGCGGTTCCGCCGTAGACGCAAAAAGCGACATCTGATCCGATTTTCGCCCCGAGCTCTGCCAGTTCATCCATCGTTAATCCAAGTTGCCAAAGCTTGTTCAACCCACGCAGCGTCGCCGCCGCATCGCTGCTTCCTCCCGCCAATCCGGCGGCCACCGGAATATGCTTCGTAATCGAAATGGCCACCCCTTGGCGGATCGAAAACGTCTCTTTAAGAAGCTTAGCCGCCTGATACGCCAAGTTGCGGCAATCATCCGGCACAAAGCGGTTTTGCGAAACGATGCGGATCGCATCTTCCTCCGGCAACGCGACAAGCTCAATGCGATCGGCCAAATCGATCGTCGTCATCACCATTTTCACTTCATGGTAACCATCCGGGCGCTTATAAAGAACGTCGAGTGACAAATTGATTTTCGCCGGCGCTTTTATCGACAACCTCACTCATCCTCACCTGCTTCCACGCGCAATCATGAATAAGCGGATCGGCATCCATCGGCTGCTTTCCGTCTCCGCCGTCTTTGCCCCGTCTCATCCGCCTTTCTTTCGTCAACCCATTTTATCATATTACCATGTTCTGGCGACGACGCCAAACAATATATGTATGCAAAAAAGGGCGCCCCGTTCGGGACACCCTCGCCGCAACACGCCCCGCTGCCGGCGCTATTCCGTTGTTCCGGCCAGCTGCCGCTCCGCCCGTTCAATCGCCAATCTGACCATGTTTCCTGCGTCTTTCGCGCGGATGGCGCCCCACCCCTCACGTTGCACGACATCGTAAAAGCCCAACTCTTTCGCCAGCTCTTCTTTCAAGCGTTGCGACATAATCCCGCGGCGTCGACCCAATGTCAGCAACCCCTTTCCATGTTCATTGGCGCTATGGCATGAAACGTTTGGCAACCCGCCGGCGCATCAACAAGCCGGCTTTGCATTTGGCCGGGCAAAAGGCGGCTGCGGCAGTTTTAGTATGAAATAAAGAGGGCGGTTTTATCATAGTTCCGAAAGAAAACTCCCGCTTCAAACAAAACGAAGTGGGAGTAGTTCACGTCACCTATTTATGACAAAACAAAAAACAAAAAGCAGCAAACAAATCTGTCTACTGCCCCCCTGCTTGCTCATCATCCCAAAACGTCAACTTTACCGTCTCTGTCAATACGTCGGCGTAGCTGAACGATACGCGTTCAAACGAATTCTCTTTTTGATCCAGCTCAATGACAAATACGGATGGATATGTTTCCGCCAAAATACCACAACGCTCAATCATTTTTCTGCGTCCGCCGTTGGCCCGCAGCGTCAACCGTTTCCCGATATTGGAATCCAGCGTTTTTTTAATATCGGATAAAGTCTTTGGCATTCATCATCCACCTCACTATTTGTAATTATAACAAAGATGATATCTAAAGTCAAAAAATAAAAATTATATCAGGGCATTTTTATTTCTGTCAATGTATATTTTTCTACAATATCCTTCTTTTTATGTGTGATGTGGAACTTTTTTGTAAAAAAATGCGACGGACGTATAGAAAAAACCGCCCATCAACTGCGGCGGTTTTCCTCTCGATTCTCAATGAGGCGAAACGGCATCCCGGTGCGGAGCACGCCTTTCGTTTCCACCCCACCAAGCCCCTTTTCCCCAGTTAACGTGTTGCGCAACACATCCCATACGTCGACCGTTTCGGTGAACGGGGTGAAGCTGAGGCGCGAAACGATATAGACGGGGTCCAGAGCATGAATGTTCACCCGCGCTGGTGAACTAGCAAAATTCGCCCCAGCGCGGATGAGCGACTCAAAGTGCGACTGGCAGGCGCCGGCGAAAATGATCAGTTGGTCCAAATGGGGCACTTTTTTGCGCGCCTCTTTCACCGTTTGCACAAAATGGCGCGAATGGCGGTACGCTTTTAACTCATGCACCTTTCCTTTTGACTTCGAATACGAATCATGCCCGGTGATGACTAAAATATCAGGGCGAAACTGCTCGATCCAGTAGCCAACTTTTTCCGGCATTTCGCTTTCCTCGCAGTAAATGCCGTGCACCGGCACGCCGATCCGCTCATACAAATCCATACATTTGCGCAAATATAACGGGTCGCCATCCAAATGAAGAACGCGCCCCGGAATTTGAAAAAAATCTTTCTCCACCCGGTATCCGCCGGTCGCCCGATATTCGACTTTTTGCTTGATCGCCTGATAATCTTGGCGAAAAAGCCGATACGATTGTTCGATCAGCTCGATTTCCCGCTTTTTCCGTTCCTGTTGCTCCTGCTCATCGATGACGACTAAATCGCTGCACGGAGCGTCCGCGACGAGGCGCACGTCTTCACCATACAAAATCGCTTCCCACTCGCCGTTTTTTTCTTTAATATCAATCACTCGGAACAATAAATCACATTGGTAAGACTTGCGGGCGACAATATCGCCGATTTTAATGACGTCCATCACCGCTCACTCCATTGCATAATCGTTGTCATCCATACGATATGCACGTGCGGACAATAGGTGATAGACGCCTGTTTGGACGGCTTTGGTTGACGAAAAGACCGCTGCCCCCTAGAGGAGCGCTTTCTTTACGACTCCTTCATTTGCCGAAAAGCGGTGCCAACGCGTTGCTTAATGAAGCAAACTCAGCGATGTCAAGCGTCTCTCCGCGGCGGCGCGGGTCAATGCCCAAAGCAACGAGCACTCGTTCAATTTTCTCTTTGTTCTCTTTTCCTCCCGGCAAATTGTTTGTTAAGTTGTTGAACAGCGTTTTGCGGCGCTGGGCGAAGCTTGCCCGCACCACTTGGAAAAACACGCCCTCATCGTCGACAACAACAGGCGGATGCTGCCGCTTTACGAGCCGGATGACAGCAGAATCAACGTTCGGCTGCGGCATAAAGACGGTGCGCGGCACCGTCATGACGACTTCCGCTTCGGTATAATACTGCACAGCGATCGTCAGCGAGCCGTAATCTTTTGTCCCTGGCTTAGCGGCAAGACGGTCGGCGACTTCTTTTTGCAGCATGACGACCATGCCTCGGATCGGCAACCGCTCGGTAAGCAGCTTCATAATGATCGGTGTCGTCACATAATAAGGTAAGTTGGCGACGACCATCCGGTCGCTTACATCAGCCAGTTCCTCGGCGATGACGGCATGCAAGTCGGCCTTTAATACATCTTGGTGAAAGATGCGCACATTGTCATAAGGAGACAGCGTGTCGGCCAAAATGGGCAACAGTCGGCCGTCGATTTCGAAAGCGACGACTTTTTTCGCCCGTCGCGCCAATTGTTCCGTCAACGCTCCGATGCCCGGTCCGATTTCAATCGCTCCTGTATCAGGGGAGATGTCGGCAACATCCACGATTTTCCGCAAAATGTTCGCATCGATCAAAAAGTTTTGCCCAAGGCTCTTTTTAAACGAAAAGCCATATCGCTCCAAAATTTCTTTCGTCCGCCGCGGTGTTGCAATATCTTTATACATCGTCTGCCTCCTCCTGCATCACGTGCGCTAACGCGGCATAAAAAGCATCACGGGAAATGCGGAACACTTGCAGCCGCTTATGAAACTGCCGACCGTTCGCATAGCCGATTTTCAGCTCCTCGCCGAGACGCTGCCGCCGCCGGCGCGCCATCGCACCGCCGATCAACCCAGCCTCGATCAGTTCAGCAAACGTAATTTCTTCCTTCCAATCCGACGCCTCTTCATACACGTTGGCGAGCGCCCGACGGATTTCGTCAGGGGACGCGTGCTCAACCCCGATGCCCTTGCCGTTTTTCGCTTTGGCTGCCTCGCGCGGCAAAAAGGCATGCTTGCACCCCGGCACCTGTTCGGCAATCGTGCGGCGAATTTTTTCGCCGGGAAAATCGGGATCGGTAAAAATGATCACGCCGCGGCGCTCTTTCGCCAGCTTGATCCGCTCAATGACATCCGCGCCCACTGCTGCTCCGTTTGTCTCGATTGTATCGGCATCGACGGCGCGCCGGATCGCCGCCGTATCATCTTTTCCTTCCACAACGATCACTTCTTTGATCTTCATCCTCCCATTGCAGAAACAACGGAATCGTCTCTTTTTCCTATTTCTGCAATGCCTCCTTTCCGGTAAAATCAAAAGTAAGGCGAATCATCGCCGAAAGCCGCTTCATTCCCTTATTATTTTTTGAATTTCGCTGAAACTTTTTTTCCGTTTGCATCGTCTAATTTAGTAGAAACGGCGCGCATTGTCGCGGCACAATGCCATTATAGCGAAAAAAAGCAGAGGGAAAAAACCCTCCGCTTCGTTCTCCCATCGCATCTCTATGGCAATACCCGTATTTTCACGCGCTTTCTGCCCCAACGAAACGCATCCGATCGTTCCGGGAAAAACACATCAATTTTATATCCGCGGATGCCTGAGCCGGTGTCAGCGGCAATGGCATATCCGTATCCTTCCACATACACTTTCGACCCAAGGGGGATGATGGACGGGTCGACCGCAATCACTTTAGCGGAAGGATTTTTGCGCAAGTTGATGCCCGTGCTTGTTATGCCTGAACAGCCTGCACAATAGGCAGTGTAGGCGGTGGCGGTGACGTAAAATTCCTTCGCGGCATGGTCCGAGCCGCGCGAGGACGGGCGGTCGGGCGCGGCAGCTGAGCGCACAGTTTTCGTGCCGATGGCGACAATGCGCGCCTTGCTTTCTTTTAGCGTTTTCGCAGCGATTAGTTTGCGCGCCGTTTCTTTGCCGTTTTCCAATGTCACCTCATACGTTTTTTGAACCATCCCTTTTTCTCCAGGCTGAATGACGCGCCGCTCTCCTTTCGGCAATGAGTCGTCCCGTTTTGTCACCACGGCAAAGTCGACGGGTTCTTCCACTACATCGGTGACTTTTTTTACTCGGACCACACAAATGGTCATCTGTTCTTTGACCATTTCGTGCAAGGAGGGCTCTATCCGATCGAGTTGACCTAGCTGAATCCCTTGCTGCTTCAAAAAGTCAGCGACCGTAGTCGAAGTTGTCCATACCTGCTGTTGTTTACCGCCGACATTGACGTGGACTGGAAACGCCTTTTCAACGCCGATGTCCATGCCTTTTTGAATTTTCGCCGAAAGCGCCGGCGCCACTTTGTCATACGGCCCGACTGCCACGTGCTGCGAACGGAGCAGCTCCGCGACTGTATCGGCTGTCGTCCATATCTTTTTCTTTTTTCCATTGACCGTCAGCGTCACTTCTTTGCTCGCTTCCCAAACGATATGGAGATCGTCGGTGATCGGTGAGTAGAGAGACGGATAAACATAATCTTCTTTGCGCGGTTGAATGTTTTGCTCCGCAAGCAGCTCTTTCACCGTTTTCGCATGAGTGCGAATTTCTTGTTTGTTTCCGTTTTTGATCAGCGTCACATCGTCTTTGGCCATCTCATATCCAGCAACCCCTGTCGTCGCGGAGATGGCGAGAAACCCGCCCGCTGTGACGGTCACGTTTTTCCTCCATAAGTCCAGCCATTTCCTCCCATTCGGCAACATCAGATGAACGCCTCCTTTTTCTACGGAATTCCCCTCTCCCTTTAACATGTACGCACGAGCATACTCTATTATGCAGAAAATTCAGTGAAAAAGGAAGGAAGACTTGTCGACACGCGGTTGGCTCATATCGGCTGAATTTGTAGAATTTTATCGTCTTCGCCGCACCTTCGACAAGCTTCCCCGCTGTTCGACGCCTAATTTTAGCGGTCGATGGCGAACAATTTTTTGGCATTTTCCGCCGTTGTTTCCGCTACTTCGGCAAAAGAAATGTTTTTGATCTGTGCGATCGCTTCGGCAACGTATTTGACATAGCTCGGCTCGTTTCGTTTGCCGCGGAAAGGGTGAGGCGTTAAATATGGACAATCGGTTTCGATCAATAAATGGCTCAGTGGAATCTCCTTCGCCACTTCCTTCGGTTTTTTCGCATTTTTAAACGTGACCGGTCCGCCAAGGGAAATGAGAAAATTCATGTCCATGCACTGTTTGGCCACCTCGACGCTGCCGCTGAAACAATGCATAATCCCGCCGACTTCGGCGGCGTTTTCCTCTTGCAAAATTTTTAAAATATCTGCCGTCGCCTCACGGTTATGAATAATGATCGGCAACTTCACCTTTTTAGCCAGCCGGATTTGCTGCCGGAACACCTCTTGTTGCACGTCTTTCGGCGATTTATCCCAATGGTAGTCAAGCCCCATCTCGCCGAGCGCCACGACTTTCGGGTGAGCGGCGAGCTGTTCAATCATCTGCAAATCATCGTCCGTCATCTCGATCGCATCAACCGGATGCCAGCCAACCGCCGCATAAATAAACGGATACCGCTCGGCCAGCTCGATCGCCCGATCGATCGTCGGACGGTCAAACCCGACGACGACAATGTGTGAAACCCCTTCATCGCGGGCGCGTTCAATGACTTGTTCCAAATCTTCTTCGTATTGGACTGCATTCAAATGTGCGTGCGTATCAAACAGCATACTAATGCCCTCTTTTCCACCTTGATGTTAAGTGTAGCATAGAAATTGGTTACATACGTCACATTTCGTTAACATTTCCATTACAAAATAGCGACAAGGAGGTGTCAAGCGCAACACCCCCCTGCCAAGCAAACCGTTATTTGATTTTCGTTCCATTCGGCACGTGTTGATCAACCGTCGCCAGCGAAAATTCCCCGCCGCTGCCTCCGGCTAGAATCATGCCTTCCGACCATTCGCCGCGAAGCTTGGCTGGTTTTAAATTGGCGACGCAAATGACTTTTTTGCCGACTAGTTCTTCTGGTTTGTAAAACTCAGCAATGCCGGAGATCACTTGCCGCTTCTCGCCGCCAAGGTCAAGCTGAAGCTTCAACAGCTTATCGGCGTTTTTTATCCGTTCGGCATGGATGACTTCAGCGACGCGCAAATCGATTTTGGCGAACTCGTCAATCGAAATTTCCGCCGCCTCCGCTGCTTTTTTTTCCTCTTTTACCGGTTCGGCGGCCGGTTTGCCCCCTTGCATATGCGCCTTAATGTACTCCACTTCCGCTTCGATGTCGAGGCGCGGGAAGAGCGGTTCTCCCTTTTGCACTTTTGTCCCTTCCGGAATGAGGCCGAAATCGTACAAGCTGTCCCATTCTTTTAATGAATGATCAGTGATGCCGAGCTGAGCGAACATGCGCTCCGGCGTGCGCGTCAAAAACGGCTGGAGCAGCACCGCCGTATGGCGAAGCGATTCAGCCAAGTGGGTCATGACGGCGGCAAGCTCATCCCGTTTCTGTTCGTCTTTCGCCAATACCCATGGCTGCGTTTCATCGATGTATTTGTTCGTCCGGCTAATCAACTGCCAAACAGCGGCGAGCGCGACGGAAAACTCCATTCCCTCCATCGCTTCTTCATATTGACGCACCACTTCGCGCGCCGTTTGCGCCAACTCTTGGTCAAACGGTGTTTTCGGCCCGCGGTATGGCGGAATAACGCCGTCGAAATATTTCTCGATCATCGCCACAGTACGGTGCAACAAGTTGCCTAAGTCGTTGGCCAAGTCATAGTTGATGCGCTCAATAAATCCTTCCGGCGTAAACACGCCATCAGCGCCGAACGGCACTTCCCGCAGCAAATAATAGCGGAGCGCATCAAGCCCATACCGGTCGATGAGCGTCACCGGGTCGACGACATTTCCTTTCGATTTGGACATTTTTCCATCCTTCATCAGCAACCAGCCATGGCCGAATACTTTTTTCGGCAACGGCAAGCCGAGCGCCATCAACATAATCGGCCAATAAATCGTATGGAAACGGACGATTTCTTTGCCGACCAAATGGACGTCCGCCGGCCAATATTTGCGGAACTTTTCATCGTTGTCCGTGCCGTAGCCGAGCGCTGTGATATAGTTGGCAAGCGCGTCGATCCAGACATAGATGACATGCTTCGGATTGCCTGGCACTTTAATGCCCCAATCGAACGTCGTCCGGGACACAGCCAAATCCTCAAGCCCCGGCTTAATGAAGTTGTTGATCATCTCATTTTTCCGCGATTCCGGTTGGATAAAATCGGGATTTTCTTCGTAATATTGCAACAAGCGGTCGACATATTTGCTCATCCGGAAGAAATAGGACTCTTCTTTCACTTTCTCAACAGGCCGGCCGCAGTCCGGACAGTTGCCGTCCACAAGCTGCCGCTCAGTGTAAAACGATTCGCACGGCGTACAATACCAGCCTTCATATTCGCCCAAATAAATATCGCCTTGTTCGACAAGACGGGTGAAAATTTGTTCGACGACTTTTTTATGCCGCTCCTGCGTTGTGCGAATAAAATCGTCGTAGGAAATGTCGAGCTTCTTCCATAGCTCCTGAATGCCAGCGACGATCTCATCGACGTATTGCTGCGGCGTTACTCCTTTTTCTTCCGCCTTGCGCTGAATTTTTTGCCCATGCTCATCGGTGCCGGTCAAATACATGACATCGTAGCCGCGCATCCGTTTATAGCGAGCCATGGCGTCCCCCGCCACCGTTGTGTAAGCATGACCGATATGCAGGCGGTCGCTCGGGTAATAAATCGGCGTCGTCAAATAAAACGTTTTTTTCTCCATCGGTTAGGCCCTCCCTCGTACTGTTGAGCACAAAAGCCCCCGTCCGGCGACGAGAGCGGCGTTACTTCTATTTTACATAATTTTTTCATTCTACAAAAACATCTATTTCTCGTGGGCTGAAAAAATATACCCAAACCGGCAAAAATACGGCCGCGTTTTCAGCCATCGCTGCGAATTTGTTATACAAGGATAGAGTTTAGATGGGCAAATTCATTCGTTTTCTCCTTTCTTTCTAAACAAACTTTTTTTGAAATAACAATATACATTTTTTTTAAATTTTACATATTAAAGGATTGACGCTTAATGGAAACACTGATATGATTAGGTTGTAGGAAATTTGTCGAATATTGACGAATAAACGACAAAAAACTTTTTTGCGGAGAGGAGAATCGACGATGAAATCGACAGGGATCGTGCGTAAAGTCGATGAGTTAGGCCGCGTCGTCATTCCAATTGAGCTGCGACGTACGTTGGATATTAACGAAAAAGATGCGTTGGAAATTTATGTTGACGATGACCGCATCATTTTGAAAAAGTATAAGCCGAACATGACGTGTGTCGTCACCGGCGAAGTGTCGGACGACAACTTCAAACTGGCCGGCGGCAAAATCATTTTAAGCCGCGAAGGCGCAGAAATTTTGCTGCAGGAGATCCAACAGCATCTAGAAGCAGCAACAGACAAAGAAAAAGAATAAAAAAGTTTCTCTGGCTTCAGAGAAACTCTTTTTTTTCTTCTTCTTGCTGTTGATGATACTGCCGATAAACGTCGCGTTTCGACATATTTCGATCACTGGCCGCCTGTTTCACCGCCTCCTTGACGGAAAGGTTGTGCTCGCGAATATAATAATCGACATGTTCGACAAGCGAAAGCGGCTGCCACCATTCCTCTCCCTCTTGCTCTTGTTTATTCCCGTCTCGCGCCCCTTCGACAATGAGGCAAAATTCACCGCGGGTGTCATGTTCTTCCGCCCAGGCGACCGCATCGCTTAAATCGCCGCGGATGAACTCCTCAAACCGTTTCGTCAACTCGCGGCCAAGAGCGATGCGCCGATTGCCGAATATATCATACATAAGAGCGAGCGTTTCTTTCAAGCGGTGGGGCGCCTCATAAAAAATTAACGTCTCCGCCGCTGTTTTTAATGACAGCAGCTGCTCTTTTTTCTCTTTTTTCGCCCGTTCCAAAAAGCCGACAAACAAAAAGCGGTCCGTGGGCAGCCCGGAGGCGACAAGCGCTGTCAATGCCGCGTTCGCTCCAGGAAGAGGGACGACGCGGCAGCGCTCGGCAAGCGCCGCAACAATAAGCTCATAACCCGGATCGGAAATGCCGGGCATCCCGGCGTCGCTCACCAATGCCACCGTTTTTCCTTCCTTCAGCCATTCGACAAGCTGCCGGCCGCTCGCGTATTTATTATGCTCATGGTAGCTGACGAGCGGCGTATGAATGCCGAAATGGGCGAGCAGCTTTTTCGTCTGCCTTGTGTCCTCGGCGGCGATGACGTCAGCTTCCTGAAGCGTCCTAACCGCACGAAACGTCATATCCTCCAAATTGCCGATCGGCGTCGGCACGATGTACAGTGTCCCTTGCTCCGTTTGTTCGGTAAAACTTTTTTGCTGCCAAAGCATCCTTGTTCCGCCCCTTTAAGATGAAATAATGCCATATAAGATCCGCTTCGTCTCCTCAGTATATTCGTTATTCTCATTATACACGACAAGCGGAGGCAACACTTTTAAGTCCGGGCTTGCGTCTTTTGTCCCTTCAATTAAAATCATGTTCGCCTCTTTGCCCTCTTTCGGGTACACAAAGCGGAGCCGTTTCGGCTCAAGACGGTATTGGCGCATGAGCGTCACAAGATCAAGCAGCCGCCCGGGCCGGTGGACGAACGCCGCCTTCCCTCCTTGCTTCAACAGCTGGCTGCTGACTCGAATCACATCCTCTAGGGTGCAATAAATTTCATGGCGGGCGATGGCGATATGTTCATTTTTGCTCAGTTCGTCTTTGCCGACTGCCGGAAAATACGGGGGGTTGCACGTGACGACATCGTACCGGCTGTAACCGATCCGTTGCGGCGCTTCTTTAATGTCGCCGTGTATGATCTCGATTTGTCCTTCAAGCCCGTTGTATTGCACGCTTCGCCTCGCCATGTCGCAAAGCCGTTCTTGAATTTCGATGCCGATGATCGTCCCTTTTGTTCGCCGGCTCAACAAGAGGGGAATCACCCCGTTGCCCGTGCACAAATCAACAATCTGCCCCTTTTGAATCGGCATATAGGCAAAATGAGCAAGGAGCACGGCATCAAGGGAAAACGAAAATACAGATGGACTTTGAATGATGCGGAGCTCTTCGTTAAACAAATAATCGAGCCGTTCATCCTCGTACAATTCCACCATGACGCACGATCCTCCATTGAAAAAAATAACCTTTCCGAAACGGAAAGGGTGGCGCTGCCTTTAGTTTTTGTTCAAAAACGACAAGCAAAACAAACAATCGCCCTCGGTGCGAATGCTTCCGTAATGGATGTGACAAATATGAAACCCTTCTTGGTAAAGGCGGGCTAAATTGTCATACCCTTCGCCAATGTCGATGAGTTTTTTGCCATGTTTGTCCCCTTTTCGTTTGCCTTCTTCCCATGCTTCTGACAATTGTTCAAGCCGACGGCGCAAATGAGCATTTTCGATTTGCAGCTGGTGATTCTCTTCTAACAGCTCCGTTACGCGCTGTTTCAGCTGCACCAGCTCGCGGTAAAAATAACTAAGTTGCTCTTCCATATTGGCCACTGATCGAAACACTTCTTTTTTATCTACTTTTTCCACTGGCCCCACCCCAAATTAATCCGCGACGCGAATGGACAACGTCCCGTTTTTCATCAGCTCATCGAGTGTATATTCGACGACCCGTCCGAATTCTGGAAGCTCGATTTGCAACACCCGCTCTAAAATGTTCAAGCCGACGACTTTGCCGAAGCCGTGCGGTGTTTCGACATATTCCCCTAAATCCGGGAGTTGTTCTTTCGCCGTCTCATACTCTTCGTTTTCATATTTCAGGCAACACATCAGCCGGCCGCACAGCCCGGAAATTTTCGTTGGATTGAGCGACAAGTTTTGATCTTTCGCCATTTTGATCGACACCGGTTCAAAATCGCCTAAAAACGTCGAACAGCAAAGCATGCGGCCGCACGGCCCGATGCCGCCAAGCATTTTCGCCTCATCGCGCACCCCGATTTGCCGCAGCTCGATGCGCGTGCGGAAAATCGACGCTAAGTCTTTCACAAGCTCGCGGAAATCGACGCGCCCATCGGCAGTGAAATAAAAGATCACTTTATTGCGGTCAAACGTATATTCCACATCGACGAGCTTCATTTCCAGCCCGTGCTCCTCCACTTTGCGCAAGCAAATGTCATACGCCTCGCGCGCCGCCTTTTTGTTTTCTTCTACAATCCATTTATCTTTCTCATTCGCCACGCGGATCACTTTTTTGAGCGGCAGCACGATGTCGTTTTCGTCGACTTGTTTATTGGCGATGACGACTTTTCCGTACTCAATGCCTCGGACCGTCTCGACAATGACGAATTCGCCGACGGGAATAACGGCATCGCCAGGGTCAAAATAATAAATTTTCCCTGCTTTTTTAAAACGGACGCCGACTACCGTATACAACGGCTCTCCCTCCTTTACCGCTTTAATTGAAGAACGAGCTGCTCAACAAGCAACGCTGTGCTCATATTTGTTGTATTTAAACGCGTTTTCGCTTGTAAAATCGCTTCCATGCCAGCCAAAATCCGCCGCTGCGGGCAAGCAAGCGCCCATCGTTGCAGGCGGTCCAGCTGATCGCGGTATAACACGCCGTCCATCTGCCCGGCTTGAATATGCAATAAATCGCGGTATAAATATAAAAGCAAATCAAGTCCAAGGTCAAGCTGATGGTTTTCCAAAAAATGCGGAAACAAGCGGTCGTGGATGAAAAACAAAAGCTGCAGCTCCGGCTTGCCCAGCATCTCATACCATTGTAGCACTAATGTTCGCGCCTCGGCAAACCAACTATCTTGGGCAAGCGCCAGTGCTTCCTCGAAGCTGTTTGTCAAATGGGCAGCCAACAGCGCCAACGGCAACGGCACGTGCTCCTCGACAAGTCCCTGAGCGAGCTCTGCCGGCGGCAACGGCCGGAACGAAAGCACTTGACAGCGGGAAACGATCGTCCCTAGCAGGCGGTGGTATTGCTCAGTCAGCAATACCGCCACCGTCCCCGGATGCGGCTCTTCCAAAAATTTCAGAAGGCTGTTGGCAGCGCTTGTCGTCATTTGATCGGCGTGCTCAACGATGTACATTTTTTTATCCGACTCGACCGCTGTTTTCGAGAACTCTTGCTGCAGCCATTCGATTTGTTCCTTTTTGATTGATCCTCCGTCTGGGCTGATCACCCGGACGTCAGGGTGGTTGCCGGAGTCGATGCGCCGGCAGTTGCGGCACTCCAGACACGGGGAAACTCCGATTGGGGACAGACAAAACAAACGTTTCGCCAACAACAAACTGGCCGCTTTTTTGCCCGTCCCCCGCTGCCCCTCAAACAAGTACGCATGAGAAATCCGCCCTTTTTCTAAGCCGCTTTGCAGCATTTTCGCCACCACCGGCTGGCGTTTCGCTAGCTGTTCCCATCGCATCGCCATCACTCTTCCTTGATTTCTTATTTCTATTCTATCATGTCCACTAGGAATCATCACGGTCGGATTCATGGAAATGGCGCTGTCATCTTCCTTTCAAACGGGAAAGCACCGCGGCCGTTGTTTCAGCGAATACATCATCAAGCGGGCGGTTCGCGTCGATGACGACAATGCGGTCGGCAAACCGTCTGGCGAGTTCCCGATACCCTTCTCGCACCTTCTCATGAAAAGACAACGTTTCAAGGTCAAGCCGATTCACTTCCCGGCTGCGGTTTCGTCGGATTCGTTCAAGCCCAATTTGCGGATCGATATCAAAATAAATCGTCAGCGACGGCATATACCCATCAATAGCGAACTCATTAATTTTCCATACTTCCTCAATGCCAAGCCCGCGGGCAAATCCCTGGTAGGCGAGGGAACTGTCAACAAACCGGTCGCAAAGGACGACGCACCCAGCCTCAAGCGCCGGCACGATTTTCTCAAGCAAATGCTGCCGGCGCGCCGCCGCATACAAAAGCGCCTCCGTCCGCCCGTCCATTTCCGTATAATCACGGTTTAAAATGATTGAGCGAATCGCCTCGGCAATGCGCACCCCGCCCGGTTCCCTCGTCGCCACGACGTCAATCCCCCGCTCACGCAACAACGACTCCAATTTGCTGATCATCGTCGTTTTGCCAGCTCCTTCCGGTCCTTCAAACGAAAAAAAGCATCCGTTCATCACTCGCGGCATCCTTTCCATCCTTCCTATTCGTATACAACCAGCTGACCATCTTTCAGCCGGCTTCCGCCTTGTATGTGCGCCCGCTGACAAAGAAGCTGGCGGATCTGTTCAATATGGCCGCGGCCGATCCGTTCTCCGACCCACACGAGCGGCACCCCAGGCGGATATGGAATGACCGTTTCCGCCGCTATATGTCCTTCAGCTTCCTCGAGCGCCACAGCTTTTGTCCGCAAATGGCGCAGTTCATTATACGGGACTAAAACCGATAGAAGCGGTCCGAGAAAAGGCGAAGCGTCACACACCGGCGCCTCGCCATCTGGCAAATCGCGCCACGCTCGTTTGATTTTCTCCGCTGCTTCCTGAAGCCGCCCGGTTACCGCCAGCGGGCAAACGAAAAGCACGTTCATTCGATCAGCAAGCTCGACAAACACCCCTTCGCGCTCAAGCCAACGTTGCAGTTCATACCCGGTCAAGGAACAGCGCGTCTGCACCGTTACTTTCAGCGGGTCGGTCTGTACGCCAAAATGGCGGGAACAAACGACTGCCACCCCGTCAATATCGGCCAAGGCTGCTTTAAACTTCTCAATTTCTGCCACGATCGCCGCCGCATCGCTTTTTGAAAGCTGGGCGACATAACTCCGCGCCAAATCGAGCGACGCCATAATCGGGTAAGACGGGCTGCTTGACTGAAACAACTGCAAAAAATATTTCAACCGCTCAAGATCAACCCGCTCGCTGTTTACATGCAAAAACGCTCCCATCGTCATCGCCGGCAACGTTTTATGCGCCGACTGCACGACAACATCGGCGCCATAGCGAAGCGCCGATGTCGGAAAAGGGGGGCCGACAACGAAATGGGCGCCATGCGCCTCATCAACCAGCACCGGAATGCCATGTTCATGAACTAGACGGACGATTTCTGTCAAATCGGCGGCCATTCCATAATAATTTGGGTTCGTCAATACAACCGCAGCAACATCATCATGAAGCGCCAACGCCTCTTTGACCGCTTTAGGACGAATGTGCGAAGCGACACACACATCACGATCAAACTCGGGAGCAAGTAGAACAGGAGTGGCTTCCATGAGTTGCAATGCATGCATCACCGATTTATGGCAATTGCGTTGTACAATCACTTTCTTCCTCTTTCCATCACACACGGCGGCGATCATTGCCAAATTCCCTGCCGTCGAACCGTTCACAAGGAAAAACGTCTCCCTAACGCCATACAGCTCCGCCGCCAGCGCCTGCGCCTCGGCAATCACCGACTCAGGATGATGCAAGTCATCCAAGCCGGAAATTTCCGTCGCATCCAACGCCAACAGCGGCGCAAACATATCTCTCCCTCGTTTCGAAAACAAAGCGCCGTATTTATGTCCCGGCACGTGAAACGAAACCGGGCGGCGCGCCCAATGGTGCACGAGAGCGTCATATAAAGGAGTTTTCGTTTGATCCATCATCATCCTCTTTCCTTGCTGTCTGTCCCAGAACGGCCATCATCCGGGCAGACTGCCGAAATGCATGGGACATGCAGGAGAAACATCAAACATATAGTATCACAAACGCCCGAAAAAACGCACGAGTCGCGTCAATCGCAAATAAAAACAGGCCCAAATGCAGGCCCTGATTACGAGTGAATTTTCGATGTAAACATTTTGCGCAGCTGCCGCACATAAAACGAGTAGTTCGGGTCGTCCGTATTCGTTTGCACAATCGCCCGGTTGCAGTCCAAACAAAGAAAATGGCCAAAAAGGAAAATCCCTTCCTTTTTTTCCTGTTCACAAACGATGCATACATGTTCGCGTTGATTCCGGTCTGCTATTGATGTCCTCACGCTCTCCACCTCCCATCCTCTATGTTTCCCACATTGCTAACATTCTATACTAGTAGATGAAAGGAAGAGAGACATTGAGCGGGTCCTTATCGTTTTTTCCTCAAAAAACGAAAACAGCCAATTGCACCAATGCAACTGGCTGCTCGTTTATTGCCTAGCAGCGACCTACTCTTGCAGGGGCGCTGGCCCCAACTACCATCGGCGCTGGAGGGCTTAACTTCCGTGTTCGGGATGGGAACGGGTGTTTCCCCTCCGCCATAGCCACTAGGCAACAATGGACAAGTCTTGTTATAAGGAAAGTTGACCTGTTGTCAAGACTTTTTCATTCCCTCAAAACTAGA